>NZ_JAFATE010000425.1 GCF_019244115.1 Bradyrhizobium sp. | reverse complement strand
ACCTCGATCCGCATCTGCACGCGGAGCGCCGCATCGAGGTTGGAGAGCGGTTCGTCGAACAGGAACGCCTTGGGCTCGCGCACGATGGCGCGTCCGATCGCAACGCGCTGGCGCTGCCCGCCGGAGAGTTCGCGCGGCTTGCGGTCGAGATAGGGCGTCAGATTCAGCGTCGCGGCCGCGGCCTCGACCTTGCGGTTGATCTCATCCTTCGGCAAGCCCGCCATCTTCAGGCCGAACGCGATGTTGCCGCGCACGCTCATATGCGGATAGAGCGCATAGGACTGGAACACCATCGACAGTCCGCGCTTGGCGGGCGGGGTATCGACCACGTTCTTGCCATCGATCAGGATCGCCCCGCCGGTGACGTCCTCGAGCCCGGCGATCAGGCGCAGCAATGTGGTCTTGCCGCAACCCGAGGGGCCGACGAAGACGACGAAGGAGCCATCGACGATGTCGAGATTGGCGCCCTTGATGATGTGGACGGGCCCAAAGGATTTTTGGACATCCCGAAGCGTGATCTGACCCATGGTCAAAAGGCCTTTCTGCTACTTCACCGCGCCAAAGGTCAGGCCGCGCACGAGCTGCCGCTGGCTGAACCAGCCGAGCACCAGGATCGGCGCGATTGCCAGCGTGGACGCCGCCGACAGCTTTGCCCAGAACAGCCCTTCCGGAGACGAATAGGAGGCAATGAACACCGTCAGCGGCGCGGCGTTCAACGTGGACAGGTTGAGCGTCCAGAACGCCTCGTTCCAGGCCAGAATGAGATTGAGCAACATCGTGGAGGCGAGCCCCGGCACCGCCATCGGCGTCAGCACGTAGACGAGCTCGCGGCCGATCGTGGCGCCATCCATGCGCGCGGCCTCCAGGATGTCGCGGGGAATCTCCTTGAAATAGGTGAACAGCATCCAGACCACGATCGGCAGGTTGCCGAGGCACAGGATGAAGACGAGGCCGCTGAGCGAATCCAGCAGTCCGACATCGCGCCAGATCAGGTAGATCGGCACCAGCACGCCGACCGGCGGCATCATCTTGGTCGAGAGCATCCAGAGCAAGAGGTCCTTGGTGCGCTTGGTCGGCGAGAACGCCATCGACCACGCAGCTGGGACCGCGATCAGCATCGCGATCAGCGTCGAACCGCCGGCGATGATGATCGAATTGAGCGCATGGTGGAGGTAGTCGCTGCGCTCCTGGACGGTGGCGTAGTTTTCCGTAGTCCAATGGAAGAACAGGAACGATGGCGGAATGGCGAAGGCTTCGAGCTCGGTCTTGAAACTCGCCAGCACCATCCAGAGGATCGGGAAGAAGATCAGGAAACCGGCCAGCCAGGCCGCCGCGGTCGAGATTGCCACCTGCCGCCTCGTTGCAATGCGCGCCATGGTTTCAGGCCTCCAGGTTCCGTCCGACGATGCGGACCAGGAAGAAGGCGACGATGTTGGCGAGGACGACAGCGACAAGGCCACCAGCCGAGGCGCTGCCGACGTCGTACTGAATCAGCGCCTGGGAATAGATCAGGAACGCGATGTTGGTGGTCTGCAATCCCGGCCCACCGCCCGTGGTGACGAAGATTTCGGCGAACACGGTGAGCAGGAAGATGGTCTCGATCAGGATGACGACCGTGATCGGCCGCGCCAGGTGCGGCAGCGTGATGTAGGTGAAGGTCGAGAGCGCCCCTGCCCCGTCCATCTCGGCCGCCTCCTTCTGCTCCTCGTCGAGCGACTGCAGCGCGGTCAGGAGGATCAGCGTCGCGAAGGGCAGCCACTGCCAGGACACGATCAGGATGATCGCAAGCATCGGCACGTCGTTGAACCAGTCGATCGGCGTCAGACCGAACGATCTGGTGATCCAGGCGAGCAGGCCCGAGACCGGGTGCATCAACAGGTTCTTCCAGACCAGCGCGCTGACCGTCGGCATCACGAAGAACGGCGCGATCACCATCAACCGCACGATGCTGCGGCCGATCACCGGCTGGTCCAGCAGCAGCGCCAGCAAAATGCCGAGCACCACGGTCAACAGCAGCACGGAGCCGACCAACACCAGCGTGTTCTCCAGCGAAGCCAGGAACGCGGGATCGGTCAGGAAGTAGCGGAAATTCTCGAAACCGACGAACTGCTCGCTTCCCGCATCGAGCAGGTTGTAGTGCAGCGTGGCAAAGTAGATCGTGAGCGCGAGCGGCACGATCATCCAGACGAACAATAGCCCGACCGCCGGCGTCAGCAGCGTGCGCGCAAGGATTTGCGTCTGTCGGGTCGCCATCTCAGGGCTCCGTCAGTGGCTTCTTACGAAGGATGCGGCCGTCCGGCACGAAGGACGGGACGGCCGCAGGTTCAGCTCGGGGAGAATCTTGGGGCCGCGTCTATTTGATGTAGCCGGCGCGCTTCATTTCCCGTTCGGTCGAGGACTGCGCCGCCGACAGCGCCGCATCCACGCTGGTCGAGCCGGAGAGCGCCGCCGAGAACTGCTGGCCCACCGAGGTGCCGATGCCCTGGAACTCGGGGATGGCAGCATATTGCACCCCGACATAAGGCACCGGCTTGACGGTCGGCTTGTTCGGATCGGCCAGATTGATCGACTCCAGCGTCGGTTTCGCGAACGGCGCGACCTTCAGGTAGTCGGGATTGTTGTACAGCGAGGTGCGCGTGCCCGGCGGCACACTGGCCCAGCCTTCCTTCGAGGCGACCAGCTTGGTGTAGTCCTTGCTCGTCGCCCACGCGATGAACTTCTCCGCGGCCTCTGTCTTCTTGGAGCCGGCGGGAATGGCAAGGCTCCAGGCCCACAGCCAGTTGGCGTTCTTGCCGAGCCCGGTATTTGGCGCCATCGCGAAGCCGACCTTGTCGGCGACCTTGGAGTCCTTCGGATTGGTCACCATGGATGCCGCCACCGTGGCATCGATCCACATGGCGCACTTGCCGGCATTGAACAGCGCCAGATTTTCGTTGAAGCCGTTGGAGCTCGCGCCGGGAGGTCCCGCCTCCTTCATCAGATCGACATAGGTCGAGAGCGTCTTCTTCCATTCCGGCGTGTTGAACTGCGGCTCCCACTTCTCGTCGAACCAGCGCGCGCCATAGGAATTGGACATCGCGGTCAGGAACGCCATGTTCTCGCCCCAGCCGGCCTTGCCGCGCAGGCAGATGCCGTAGACGCCGGCATTCTTGTCGGTCAGCTTCTTGGCCGCATCGATCACGAAGTCCCAGGTCGGATTGTCAGGCATCTTCAGCCCGGCCTTCTCAAACAGGTCGGTGCGGTACATCGTCATCGAGCTCTCGCCGTAGAACGGCGCAGCGTAGAGCTTGCCGGATACCGAGACCGCGTCCTTGATCTTGGGCAGGAGGTCGCCCGTGTCGTAGTCGGCGCCGAGATTGTCGAGCGGCACCAGCCAGTTCTTCTTGGCCCAGATCGGCACCTCGTAGGTGCCGATGGTCAGCACGTCGAACTGGCCGCCCTTGGTGGCGATGTCGGTGGTGACGCGCTGACGCAGCACGTTCTCTTCCAGCGTCACCCACTTCACGGTGATGTCGGGATTCTTGGCCGTAAAGTCGGAGGTCAGCCCCTGCATGCGGATCATGTCACTGTTATTGACAGTGGCGATCGTCAGGGTGGTTTCGGAGAAGGCGGGGGAAGAGAGCACAAGCGCAGTCGCGCCCAGAAGGGCGCCATAGACGTGTTTCACGGGTAACCTCCCTCTATCGCGTTTGGAGTATGGCCAGCTTTGAGTATATGCCCACGCGTTGAGCGTATGTTCACACCGTGGATTCAAGTTGTCAAGCGCAAGGCTTGCGACTTCCGCAGGGAAAGCGGCATCGCGCATGCTGCGCTGCGTTCAAACGCGGATTATCAGGGCCTGGAAGAGGCGGGCGCTATTTCTCGAGAATGGCGCGCGCAGTGGCCTCGTCCGTGATCAGGCCGTTGACCAGGCGGCCGAGCAGCGCGGCGCGGATCGCCGGCACCTTGGCCTGTCCGAGCGCGGCGCCGATCGTCGTGGCCCGCGCGGGCATCTCCGGCGGAATGCTGGTCAGCCGCTTGTTGGTTCCACCCTTGATGAGCTTGCCCTTGGCATCATAGGCCCAGCCCGTCACCTCGCCGATCGCGCCGAGCCGCATCATCTCGAACAGCTCTTCGCGGGTGACGAAGCCGTCGACATGGACCTGGGCCCTCTGGTCCATCTGACCGATCCCGATCAGGCGCAGATCGGCCTTCGCGGCGATCGCCTTCACCTTTGCAATCGGGTCGATTCGGACCATGCGGTTGCGCTCGTCCTCCGACGACATCAGAAACGGCAGCGGCATCGGATAATGACGGGCGCCGGTGCGGTCGGCGAGCCGGCCGACGGTGTCGAAGAAGCTCGCCGAGCCGTCGGCCGAGATGTTACCGACCAGGGAAACGATCTGGTGATTTGGCCGCTCGATCGGGGTCGCCCGCTCCACCGCCGCTCGCACCGCGCGCCCGGTGCCGAGCGCGACGATAACGGGGGTTTCGGTGCGCAGCGTCACATCGAGCAGGTTGGCGCAGCGCTCGGCGATCCCCGCGGTCGCCTGCGGCGAAGCCGGATCGGTCGGCACCACGTCGCAGTGCAGGAGATCGAAGCGCTGCTTCAGCCGCGCGGCAAGCTCCATGCATGCCGCGATGGGATGTTCGAGGCGAAAGGTGATCAGCCGCTCCGCCAGGCATAGCGATACCAGACGCTGCGCGGAGGCGCGCGAGACCTGCAGCATTTTTGCAATCTCGTCCTGGGTATGGCCGGCAATGAAATAAAGCCAGCCGGCGCGCGCGGCGTCGTCGAGGCGGGATTTTTCGCTGTCGGCCACCGTCATGACAAATGTTCTTCGTCCTTCCAGAAATCAGCCATCCGGTCAAAGACGCGATCCGCACCCGCCTCGAGCAGCATAGCGCGCCCGTCACGCGACACATAGTGGCTGCCGCCGACAAATCCCCAGACCGTCATGCCCGCCGCTTTCGCCGCAATCACGCCGCTGACCGAGTCCTCGATCACGAGGGTTTTCGGCGGCGCGGTCTGCATCTGCGCGGCCGCATGGAGAAACAGGTCGGGCGCCGGCTTGCCGCGCTCGACCATCTGCGCGGTGTAGAGCCGGTCGCCAAAATGCGCCGCAAGTCCGGTGAGGGCGAGCGACAGCGTGACGCGATCGAGATCGCTTGACGAGGCGACACAGGACCGCACCTTGAAATCCGACAGCAGCAGGTCGATGCCCGGGATGGGTTTGAGCGCGCGGCCAAAAATCTCGCGCAGCCGCAGCCTCAATTCGGGCAGAAAGGTCGCCGGCACCGGCCGGCCACGATCCGCGCAGTACTGCGTCACGGCCGCCGTGCTCCGCCCGAGAAACAGATCGAGCGCCTCCTCGACGCCGACCTCGACACCGATGCCGCCGAGCGTTTCCGACAGACACTGGCAACTCAAAAGCTCGCTGTCGACGAGGACGCCGTCACAGTCGAAGATGACGAGGTCGGGTTTCGCAAGGCCGGATGTCATCCGCCGATATGATCATATGCCCAATGTGCGAGCAATAGCTCAGCCCCGGTCCATCTGTTCTGGCGGAGCAGCATACCGAGGCCGATCGTCCGGTCGCGGCTCAGCGTGCTACGACTGGTAGCCGCTGCAGCGATCGCAGGCCCGGCCGTTTGCGCCAACGGATCTCCGCGGGCGCGACCGCGAGCTTCAGGCTCGGCCAGCGCGTGAACAGCGCCTTCAATGCACAGATCGCCTCCAGGCGCGCGAGCTGATGGCCGAGGCAGAAATGGATACCGGTTCCGAAGGACAGATGGCGGTTGGGGTGGCGCGCCAGGTCGAACTCGTTGGAATGCGCGTTGGCGTCCGGGTCCAGGTTCGCCGCCACCAGCATGGCCATGACCTGCTCGCCGCGCTTCAACGCAACGCCCTCGACCTCGACGTCGTGGCGGATGTAACGCGGCTTGGAGAACTGCACCGGCGCGACGAAGCGCAAGAACTCCTCGACCGCAAGTCCTGCCCGGCTCCAGTCCTCTGCCAGCCAATCGCGCTTCGACGGATCCTTGAGCAGCTCGAACACCGAACCGCTGATCAGGTGCGTGGTGGTCTCCGAGCCAGCGAGCAGGAGCAGGAACAGCATCGAGATCAGTTCGTCGCCCGTGATCCGCCCGCCCTCGCGCTCCACCCGGACGAGTTCGGCAATCAGCCCCTCGCCGCCATGCGCGCGGGCCTCGGCGAGCCGCGCCTCGAAATAGCGGCGCATCTTCTTCAGGCCAAAACTCACGCGCAGGAAGTCGATGACGCCGGAAAGCCGTCCCATCGCATTGGCCCAGGCGATGAATTGCGGCCGATCGGCCAAGGGCAGGCCGAGCAGCTCGCAAATCACCGACAGCGGAACGAGCCGCGCGTACCGTGCGACGAGATCGGCGGGCTCCCCCTGGGTGAACAGCTCGCTCGCGAGCTGTTCGGCGATGGCGCGGATATTCTGCTCCATGCTGAGCACAGCACGGCGGCGGAAGGCCTCGTCGACGATGCTGCGCAGGCGGGTGTGATCAGGCTCATCCTGGGTGAGCATGTTGGACGTCAGTGCCGCGACGGAACGCGGCATCCACCAGCGCAGGCCGACCGGGCGTCCACCCTCCTTGCGCAGCGTGAACGTGCTGGCGTCCTTCAGCACCTGCGCGGCGGCCGCATAGGTCGTCGTGACCCAGACCGGGCCGACAATCGGGAACCGGCCCCTGACGACGGGTGCCGCCGCGCGAAGCGCCGCGACGGTCTGCGCGGGATCACGAAAAAACGACTCGCTCGCGAAATCGACACGGATCGTCATCGCAGCCATCCCACTTCTTTTTTCGCCCGCGCACGACATGGTGCGCGACAGGCGTGGATGCAAGCGCCGCAGCCTCTGGAACAAATCAGCCGATGACGTGGCGAACCGCGGCGCGGGTCAGGAAGCGCAATTTTTCGTTCAACGGAAAGCGCGAGAAATTGGTCTTGACTGCACCTGACGTGAACGCGGTGCGCTTCGAATAGTCGATGCGCACAGCGACGATGACGGGCCGCCCGTCTGCCGCGATCGCATTGGCCTTGCCGATCACGCCGTCGATCGCGGCGTTGTCGTTCATCGGCAGATAGGCCGCGCCGGTGGCGAGCGCGACGCCCTCGATGTTCAGCCTGCCGATCGTGGTGGCCGGCTTGCGGTTATAGGGAATCTGCTGCGCCTGCGCGATCTGCGCCAGCTCGCCGTCGTTGAACACATAATAGACCACGCCGAGATTGTTGCTGGTCGCGGTCAGGATCTCCATGCAGGTCATCATGAAGGCGCCGTCGCCCACGATCGCCTGCACGCTGCGATCCGGACAGGCCAGCTTGGCGCCGATCGCCGCGGGCACCGCGTAGCCCATGCAGTTGAAGTCGGTCGGCAGGATCACGCTTTTCGGCGCGTGGATCGGCATCAGCTCGGCGGTCAGAAAAGTGTGATTGCCGTCGTCGATGGCGATGATGCCCTCGTCCGGTGTCGCGCGCCGCAGCGCGTCGAAGAAGCGCGCGGGATTGACGATGTCAGGCGCATCGTGGCGATACCAGCTCTCGCGATAGGCCGCTTTGTCGGCCTTGATGCGCTGGCGCAGCGTGCCGTCGCTACTGCGCCGCGGCGTCTTTTCGAGCGCCGTCATCAGCGCGCGCAGCACCACGGCGGCGTCGCCCGCAATGCCCACCTTGGCCGGATAGTTGGCGCCGAACACTTTTGGGTTGATGTCGATATGGATCAGATTCTCGGGCACCTCGGCGCCGTAGCTTCCGGTGGCGATCTCGGCAAAGCGGGTCCCGATCGCCACCATGCAATCGCAGTCCTTGAACGCATTCTGCGCCGCCGGCACGGCGGAGGCACCAAAGCCGAAGCCGACATGCAGCGGGTGGCTCGCCGGAAACACCGACAGGCCCTGCAGCGTGGTCGCGACCGGCGCCTCCAGCCATCCGGCGAGCCGGGTGAGCTCGGCGGTGGCGTCGCGCGTGCCCCAGCCGGCGAAAATGCAAGGGTGCCTGGCGCCAGCCAACAGTTCGACGGCCCGCGCGATCTCGGCCTCTGCCTGCAATGGCGCCGCAGGCTCGCGCCGAAACTGCGGCAGCTCGCCGATCTCGCCCGTCATCAGCAGGACATCGACCGGCAGTTCGACGAACACCGGACCGGGCTCGCCTTCCGTCGCAATGGCGTAGGCCTTGAACAAGGTCGGCACCACGTCTTCATGGCGCGTGACCCGAAACGTCGCCTTGGTCAGGCCGCTCATGAATTGATGCGTGTCCATCTGATGCAACTGATAGCGATGGCCGGTGTCGGTGCGCGGTCCGCCCGAGATCACCAGCATCGGCACGCCGTCCAGAAACGCCTCGCCGATGCCGCTCGCGGCATGGGTCAGGCCCGCGGCGGGCACCACGGTGAGCACGCCGATCGAATCCGACAGCCGGCCGACCGCGTCCGCCATGAACGAGGCGCCGCCCTCATGGGTCACGAGGACCTGCGTGATGCGGTTCGAGGAGTTCAGGGCGTCATAAAGCTCCGTCGTGTGCACGCCGGGAATGCCGAAAGTGAAGCGCGCGCCGATCTGCTCCAGCGCATAGACCGTCAGCCACGCACCCGTCCGCTTCATGTGATCCTCTTCAGCCCTTCAGGAATGATGTTCGTCCGTCAATGGACGCCGCCGCCAGCCGCGCCGACAGAATGCAGCCGCCGAGGAAGGTGCCTTCCAGCGCACGCAGACCATGGACGCCGCCGCCGCCGAATCCGGCCGCCTCGCCGACTGCATAAAGGCCCGGAATCGGCTGCCCCTGCACGTCGAGCACCCTGCTCTCCAGGTCGGTCTGAATCCCGCCGAGGCTCTTGCGGCTGATGATGAATTCGCGCACCGCGATCAGCGGCAACGCCTTTGCGTCATTGATCGGCTGGAACTTGCAGAGCCTGATGCGGTCGCCCCGATAGTGGCGGAGCGCGGCGATGCGGCGCAACTGCTCGTCATTCATCAAGCTCGGCCCGCGCGCGATCGTCGCATCGTATTGCTCGACCGCATCGCGAACATGGTCGAGTTCTACAGCGGAATCGCCCTGCAGCGCGTTCATCTTCGCGACCAGTTGAGGCAGGCTCGACCCGGTGACGAAGTCGACGCAGTTTTCCGTCATCTCACGCACGAGCCAGTGATTGCCAAACAGGAAGTCACGCAGGAGACCGAGCTTGTCCTTCTCGCGGATCGACGGATTGTGCTCGGCGCCAGATACTGCCAGTTCTTTCAGCGCGATGTGCCGGTTCATGAGCTGCCAGGAATAGGGCCGCTCCTCTGCGCAGATCGCGGCGACCAGCCGCCGCGTATCGAAGCCGGAGACCAGAGGCTGCGGACCGATGCGCTCGCCCTTCCAGTTCAGCCACAGCGCGGAACGCGACGGCACCAGCGACAGGCCGTGGTTCGGCTTGCGCGGTTTGGGATGATGCACCCCGGCCGCGTAGTTCCACATCTTATCGAGATGCGTCAGTACGCCACCGGCGGCAACGGTCGCATCGTGCAGCCGGCCATCGGCGAAGCGGTGCGAGCCGTTCAAAATCACCTCCGGCGGCCGTCCCCAGTCGGAATGCCAGTTCTGCCGCACCCGGTCGAGATTGCCGTTGATGCCGCCCGCGGCCACGACAACCTGCTCGGCTTTCACTTCGAACGGCGTGCCGTCATGCTCGTCGCGACCAGCGGCGCCGTCGATCCGGCCGCCACGCAGCAACAGCTGCTCGACGCGGGCATTGAAGCGCAGCGTCAGCCGGCTCGCATTCGCGTGCCCGCGCAGCGCCGCGATCAGCGCCTCCGCGATGCCCTTGCCGGTACCCCAGGCGACATGAAAGCGCGGCACCGAATTGCCGGGACGGAACTCGCCGCGCTCGGCCCAGTTGACGAGCGGGAGAAAGCTGATGCCGTGGCCGCGCACCCAGCGATAGACATCCTCCGTGCAGCGCTCAACATAGGCCCGCGCCCAGGCGTTGGGCCATACGTCGTCAGCGCCAAACTCGGCAAAGCTCGACCAATCGCGAAATGCCAGATCGGTGGAATCGCGGATCCCCTGGCGGCGCTGCTCCGGCGAATCGACAAAAAACATGCCGCCAAAGCTTTCGCGCGCCAGCCCCCCGAAAGCGCTTTCCCCGTCGCGATCGAGCAGGGTCACTGACTTGCCGCCGTCCAGCAGGTCGATCGCGGTTGCAATCCCGGCGATCCCCCCACCGATGATCAAGACGTCGCTGCCGGGCGTTCCCATGGACAGTTCACCCCTCCCCTTTGCCCACGATATCAACCCTCAACCTGCGCGATTTGCAACGCCTGCAATGTCGCCAGGCCGCGGCGAATCGAGCGCTGGGCCGCGCGTGGCTGTCACGGGCGGTTCCTCGACAGCTTCCGGGATTGGTAAACCCAAGGTTAAGGAGACAGCCCCGCGGCGCCCTCCTCGATCGGCTGGCGCCCGTGCTCTTACGGGGATTTTTGCAAGCTGCGCCGAACACCGCAGAGCCTGCCTAATTTGCGCGCGAAACAGCGGATGTTTTGGCGATCGTGGCTTAACCGTTTTTCCAGTCACAGCCGTCAAGGTGGGGATCTCGCTCCCTCTTGGAAACGCCAGGTTCAATCGCAGTGACATCTTTCGGACGTGTGATTTCGGTGCGTGGCTCGTTTGCCCGGGTCGGTATTCTGGCGGCAAGCCAGATGGCCGTCTCGGAGGCCCGGGCGACCGTCGGCCGCTTCGTGAGCATCCGCTCCCCGACCTCGACCATCGTGGCTATCATCACCGAGGTCTCCTGCGAGGATATGCCGCATACCGACAACTACATCGCGAGCGCCTCGGTTGACCTGCTCGGCGAGATCCAGGGGCCTCCGGAGCGGCCAAAGTTCCAGCGCGGCGTCACCCATTACCCGACGATCGGTGATCCCGTCGACATGATCACCAACCAGGAGCTGCGCACGATCTATACCCCGACCAGCTCCGACCAGATCAATGTCGGCACCCTGCAGCAGGACCGCTCGGTGACCGCTTATGTCAATGTCGAGGAGATGCTGTCGAAGCATTTCGCCGTGCTCGGTTCGACCGGCGTCGGCAAATCGACGGGTGTCTCGCTGCTGATGAACGAGATCCTGAAAGCCAGGCCGAACCTGCGCATCTTCCTGCTCGACGTGCACAACGAATATGGCCGCTGCTTCGGCGACCGCGCGATGGTCATCAACCCGCGCAATCTGAAGCTGCCGTTCTGGCTGTTCAATTTCGAGGAAATCGTCGATGTCTTGTTCGCAGGCCGCCCCGGCGTGCCGGAAGAGCTCGACATCCTCGCCGAAGTCATCCCGATCGCCAAAGGCATCTATACCCAATACCAGAATGCCGACCGCATCGGGCTGAAGCGGATCGATCCCAAGACGAGCGGCTACACGGTCGACACGCCGGTTCCGTATCGTCTGGTCGATCTGATCTCGCTGATCGACGAGCGCATGGGCAAATTGGAAAATCGCTCCTCGCGCATCATCTACCACAAGCTGATCTCGCGCATCGACACGGTGCGCAATGACCCGCGCTACGCCTTCATGTTCGACAACGCCAATGTCGGCGGCGACACCATGGCGGAGGTGATCAGCCATCTGTTCCGCCTGCCCGCCAACGGCAAGCCGATGACCATCATGCAGCTCGCCGGCCTGCCGGCCGAGGTCGTCGATTCCGTGGTCTCGGTGCTGTGCCGCATGGCGTTCGATTTCGGTCTGTGGAGCGACGGTGTCTCGCCACTGCTGTTCGTCTGCGAAGAGGCGCACCGCTATGCCGCCGCCGACCGCAATATCGGCTTCGGTCCGACCCGCAAGGCCGTATCGCGCATCGCCAAGGAAGGCCGCAAATACGGCGTCTATCTCGGGCTCGTGACCCAGCGTCCGGCCGAGCTCGACGCCACCATCATTTCCCAGTGCAACACGCTGTTTGCGATGCGGCTCGCCAACGATCGCGACCAGGCGCTGCTGCGCTCGGCGGTCTCGGATGCGGCGGCGAACCTGTTGTCCTTCGTTCCCTCGCTCGGCACCCGCGAAGTGCTGGCGTTCGGCGAGGGCGTGGCGCTGCCGACGCGGCTGCGCTTCAAGGAAGTCCCGGCGCATCAATTGCCGCGCAGCGAAGCCACCATCGCCACCGTGCCGTCGGCGACGACTGGGCATGACATGCATTTCGTCAGCGCGGTGCTGGACCGCTGGCGCGGCGCCACCTCGCATCGCGATGTCCCCAACGACCCTGGCATCAGCAATGGTTCGGGTGCACGTGGCATGTTCGTCGAGGCGCCGATGCTGCAGCCCTCACAGGGCCTCGATCCCGACCGCTTCTCGCTGCTGAAGAAGCCGCTGCGGTAGAGCCAGCGTCTGTTCCGTTTCGACTCGGTCGCTTCCGCAAAGCGCCATCTCGCCCGACAAATAGCATTGTCTCACTTTTGAATGGTCGGTGGCGCGGCACGACGATATGCTGCTCGCCAAGACGCGCGAATGCGCCGCATCGGGAGGACGACATGACCAGCGCCAGCGAAGGCGAAGAACTGACCCGCGTCGGTCCCGGCACCATCATGGGCGCACTGATGCGCTGCTACTGGATGCCGGCCTTGATGTCATCCGAGCTCGTCCGCGATGGCCCGCCGGTCCGGTTGATGTTGCTCGGCGAGAGACTGATTGCGTTTCGCGACAGCGAAGGCCGCGTCGGCGTGATGGATCACCGCTGCCCGCATCGCGGTGCCTCGCTGTTCCTCGGACGCAATGAGCACGGCGGGCTGCGCTGCATCTATCATGGCTGGAAATTCGATGCCGCCGGCGACTGCCTGGACATGCCGAGCGTGCCGCCGCCGGATTTCAAGCAGAAAGTCAAGGCGAAAGCCTATCGCGTGGTCGAGCGCGCGGGTGTGGTCTGGGTCCATATGGGGTCGCGTGCTGAGGCACCGCCGCTGCCGGGGTTCGAGATCCTGGATGTTCCGGAAGATGAGATCAAAGTGGCATTCATTCAGCGCGACTGCAACTATCTGCAGGCGCTCGAGGGCGAGATCGACACGGCGCATTTCGGTTTCCTGCATGCGGGCCATGTCGATGTCGATGACCTCGCCGAGGATGAACCGGTCCGCTATACCGTGATCGACCGTGCGCCCCGCTATCATCTGACCGACGCCGCCTGGGGCACGCAATATGCCGGCTATCGCCCGACCGGAAACGGCGGCACCTACTGGCGGTTCGCCAATTTCCTGTTTCCGTTCTGGACCCAGGCGCCCAACGGCGAGTTTGCAAGCCACATGCATGCGCGCGCCTGGGTTCCGCTCGACGATGCGCACACGATGTTCGTGTTCATCTGGTGGAAGCACGCGGTCTCGGCCATGTCGCTGCCACAGCCGGTCTTCAAGGACGGCCGGCCGATCGGCGGAACGAGCCGCGGCAACAGGTTTCGACCGAACACCTCGGACTGGCTTGGCCGCTGGCGGCTCGACGCCAATGCCGACAATGACTGGAAGATCGACCGGACAGCACAGCAGAACGGCACCATCTACAGCGGGATCGACGGCATCCATCTGCAGGACCAGGCGATCACCGAGAGCATGGGACCGATCGTCGATCACACCTGGGAGCATCTGGCGCCGTCGGATCAGATGATCACGCGCACGCGTCGCCGCCTCCTGATGGCGGCGCGGGCCCTGCGCGATCAGGGAGTCGCGCCGCCCGGCGCGGAGGATGCCAGCGTCTATCGCGGCGCGCGCAGTGGCTATCTCGTCAGCGGCGATGCTGACGATTGGCAGAAGGTCTATGCCGGCAGGCTGGCGGAGGCCGTGCATCCGCCGCCATCCCCGATGCGCGCCGCTGAATGACGGCCACCGCCGCAGTTCGGCGCCGACATCGGCGACAACAAACAGCCGGCCGCGCGCCTTGCGCGGATGGCGTCATGCACTAAGCTCGCGCCGCCGCGCCGCTTTCACGCGGCGCAAGCCCGGGACTTTTGTCATGACACAGCCACCCGCCACCCGCTTTCCCGCCGCAAGGATCGATGCGCTGCCCGAGGACATCAGATCACGCCTTCTGGCGGTCCAGGAAAAATCCGGCTTCATCCCAAATGTGTTCCTGACGCTGGCCTACAGGCCGGACGAGTTCCGCGCCTTCTTCGCCTATCACGACGCGCTGATGGACAGGGATGGCGGGCTTTCCAAAGCCGAACGCGAGATGATCGTGGTAGCGACCTCGGCCGCCAACCAGTGCCAGTATTGCGTGATCGCCCATGGCGCGATCCTGCGCATCCGCGCCAAGAACCCGCTCATCGCCGATCAGGTCGCGGTCAACTACCGCAAAGCCGACATTACGCCGCGCCAGAAGGCGATGCTCGATTTCGCCATGAAGGTCGCGACCGAAGCCCAAACGGTTTCGGACGCGGACTTTTCGGTGCTCGCGAGCCATGGCTTCTCCGACGACGACATCTGGGATATCGCGGCCATCGCTGCGTTCTTCGCGCTGTCGAACCGCCTGGCCAATGTCACCGGCATGCGGCCGAATGACGAATTCTACCTGATGGGGCGAATGCCAAAGCCGCTTGGATCGATGTCGACCAATGCGGCGAACGACTCCGCTAGCCCAAGCTAACGGGCGCAGGCACGGGTCTTTGGTGCGGATGTCTTCGCAATCAATCGTCCGACGCCGGTCCGCACCAGCCCGGCAGATAGATCGCGTCCTTCGATTTCGCCAGCGACAGAGCCTTCTCCATGGCGTGACCGAAATCGTCCTCCACCATCTTGCGCGAGACATGGCGGCGCAGGAAATCGGCCCAGAGGAATTCGGAAAATGGCGTCGTGTCCTTGGCAAACCCGCCGGCGCGGCGCAATTCGCCGGCGAGGCTGCGGAACGGGTCATCCTTCAGCTCGCTGATCGATTTCGGCAGGTCCTTGAAATGCCGCCGCTCGCCCTTGGCATCATACGGATAGGCCCAGCGCTTGTTGTCCATCACGCCCCAGAACGCGTCCTTGCCGACCATGGTGAGGTCGCCGATCACGGTGACCAGGATGTCCTTGATGCCCTCGTCGTGAAGTGCGCGCGCCAGATGGTGATGGTCGACCACGTAAAAGCGTTCGTCAGGCCCCTGCACGACCGGGATCATGTGCCGGCCGATCATCTCCTCCTGCTTTTTCTTCGACTTGTGCTCGCGAAAACGCTGGCGTTTTTCCTTGACCTCCCGCATCCCGACGGTCATCTGCGTCGGACGCAGCGACAGGATCGGGATCGGATGGACTCTTGGTTCGCGCACATTCGCCATGAGGTCGACCTCTCATCGTTCCGGCTGCAAAATTGCCTCTGACACCACGGCGATTATGCCATGATGAGCCGGGCGATCAAAGTTCTTGCCCGACGACACCTGCGAGACCCTGACACGATGCGAAACGACGAGCGTGAACGGACGGCAAAGGCGCGGATCGTCCGGCTTGGCGACCGGGAGATCATCACCGAAGGGCTCAACCTCAGTTTCTGGGCGGATATCAGCCACCGCTGCATGACCGCGTCATGGCCCGCCTTCATTGCCGGCGCGGCGCTCGTCTTCCTGCTCTTCAACGCCGCGTTCGCATGCCTGTACTGGATCGGCGATCAGCCCATCGCAAATGTCCCCGGCGGCGCCTACATCGATTACTTCTATTTCTCGATCGAGACGCTGTCGACGGCCGGCTATGGCGACATGCATCCGCAGACGCATTACGGCCATTTCATTGCAGCGATCGAGCTGTTCACCGGCATCTTCTCGATGTCGCTGATGACCGGCCTGATCTTCACCCGCTTTTCGCGGCCGCAGGCCCGCCTGCTGTTCGCCGACAACCCGGTGATCTGCGACCACGAGGGGGTGCCGACGCTGATGATCCGCCTCGCCAATGCGCGTCAGAACCTGATCGGCAACGCGTCGGCGCGATTGTGGATGTTCAAGGACATCGTGACCGTGGAAGGCCACTCGTTTCGACGCTTCTATGAGCTGCCGCTGTTGCGCAGCGAGAGTCCGGCGCTCGCGCTGAGCTGGACGCTGCATCACGTTCTGGATGAGACGAGCCCGCTGCACGGGACGGGCCCCGATGAGCTCGCGGCCGGAAACATATCGCTCGTGGTGGTGGTGTCGGGATACGACGTTGTTGCAGCGCAAACGGTCCATGCGCGGAAAACCTGCGAGCACCCCGCGATCCGTTTCGGCCACCGCTATGTTGATATTCTTGATACGTCAGATGACGGCCGCATCAGGATCGACTATGGCAGGTTCCACGACACACGCGAGAGCAGACTTTCATCACAACTCGCTCTGACGACCGAGCCCGCGACCGGCAAGCCTTGCACGGCACGTGATCGTCTGACGTAACCCGACGCCCCGCTAGCGGGCTGGAACGCATCCGCTGCATTGGTGCTACGACAAACGTTGTTCTGTTCGGCTGAAATGGCGCATGCTAGATAATCGGTCCTCCCGTCCTCGGAGTCGGCAGCAGTGAAAAGCCAGCGGCCCATCGCAGCGGATGACGAGCACCGTGTGCTGCAGTTCCGGCCGCGCAACGCGGCCCACCCGCGAGGGTTGAAGGTCGATATGGCGGCTCCGGCCCGACATGAGACCCCCGCCCCCGAGCCGCTCGACCTTACGGCTTACGAACGCGACCGCGAGGAACCGGACGATTTCCGTCACCGGATGCTCGCCAACATCGCAGCCTTTGCCTTCACTGTCGCACTTACCGCGATCGGGATCTGGCTCGCCATGAGCATCGCCGACCTGCGCAAGACCCAGGACTGCCTGATGATGGGACGCAGGGATTGCGCCCGCATCACGACCCAGCAATATTAGTGCAATCCCTCCGAAAAAGCCTTCCAACCAACCCTTTTTATCCCGCCTGGAGGCTTTACCGCCTCCATTGAACTCAGGGCGGCGCTCCGATATACGGGCACTCGACTCCCGCTGGCGGGAACGGGACATTCCCGGGGCGAGATGCCGGCTCGCCGCGCCGTTTCGGAACTATTCTCCAATAAATCAAAGGCTTAGTGATGTCCTCAACATTCGATCAGGTCGCCTCGATCATCGCTGAAACCTGCGACATTCCGCGCGACACGATCACGCCGGATAGCCACGCCATTGACGATTTGGGCATCGACAGCCTCGATTTCCTCGACATCGCGTTTGCAATCGACAAGGCGTTCGGCATCAAATTGCCGCTGGAGAAATGGACACAGGAGGTCAATGACGGCAAGGCCACCACCGAGCAGTATTTCGTCCTGAAGAACCTCTGTGCACGCATCGACGAACTGGTCGCGGCCAAGAGCACGGGTACCTAAAACCGCCAGCCATGCAGCTCGAGTATTTCCAGCTGGTCGACCGCATTCTCGACCTTAACTTGGAAGAGAAGGCCATCCGGGTCGAAGCGCAGGTCCCGCAAACGAACACCATTTTCGAGGGGCACTTCCCGGGCCATCCGCTGATGCCAGGCGTACTGTTGATCGAATCGATGGCGCAGACGTCGGGGTGGCTGCTGCTCGGCGTGCTGAAGTTCGAGCGCATGCCGATCCTCGCCGCCGTCAAAGAGGCCAAGGTGCGCGGCTCGGTTTTCCCCGGTGAGCTTTTGACCATTGAAGCTAGCCTGGCCCATGAGGGCTCGGGCTACGCGATGACCGAGGCGAAGATCAGAGTCGACGGCAAGCTCCGTGCGAACGCCGCGCTCACCTTCACGCTGATTCCCTTCCCAAATGCGGACATACGCGGACACATGGACGCGGTCGCCAAGCGTGTCGGCTTTCCCCAACAGGCCCTGCTGTCATGACCGAGATAACCACCGCGAAGCCGGGATCGACGGAAGTCTGGATCACCGGCATCGGCCTTGCGACCTCGCTCGGCGAAGGCATCGACGCGAACTGGGACGCGCTCACGGCCGGCCGCATCAATGTCGACGAGAAGAACTTTGCCCCCTATGTCGTGCATCCCTGGGTGCAGGTGAGCCTCGACGCCCAGATCCCGAAAAAAGGCGACCAGCGGCAGATGGAGGCCTGGCAGCGGATCGGGACCTACGCTGCAGGACTGGCGTTGGACTCCGCGGGTGTGAAGGGGAACAAGGAAATCCTCTCGCGGATGGACATGGTGGTCGCGGCCGGCGGCGGCGAGCGCGACCTCGCCGTCGACACAGCCATCCTCAGCGCGCAGGCCAAGGGCAATTCCGCGCCGGGTTTCCTCAACGAGCGGCTGATGGGTGATCTGCGCCCGACGCTGTTTCTGGCACAGCTGTCAAACCTGCTCGCCGGCAACATCGCGATCGTGCACGGGGTGTGCGGCACCTCGCGGACCTTCATGGGCGAGGAGGTTGCGGGCGTCGATGCGACCAGGATCGCGCTGGCCCGCATAGCCGCCGGACAGAGCGACATTGCGCTGATCGGCGGCTCGCACAATGGCGAGCGCAAGGATCTTCTGGTGCTCTACGAGTTCGGCGATTTCAACCTCAGGGACCGCTTCGCGCCTGTCTGGGCCCGCGAGCAGCATCCCGGCTTTGCGCTGGGCTCGGCTGGTGCCTTCCTGGTCATCGAGTCCAAGGCGCATGCGACCGCGCGGGGCGCAAAACCATTCGCGCGGCTCTCGCACGTGGTGTCCGATATGAGTCCGCGCAAGCGGACCGGCGACGTCACCGCAACGCTTGAACAGCTGTGGTCGCAGCTTGGGCCGCGCGAAGGCGGCGGTGCGATCATCACCGGCGCCACCGGCGCCGAGCCCGTGACGTCGGAAGAGCGGGCCTTTTTGCAAAAGCATGCCGATTTTGCGGTGCGATCGACCGGCACCCGGTTCGGTCACACCATGGAAACCCAATTTGCGCTCGGCCTGGGACTGGCGGCGCTGTCGATCTCGCGCGGCGCGCTGTTTCCAGCAGGCGATTCCTCCGGCGTGGAGATTGAAATGGCCGGGCCGCCGTCCCAGATTGTCGTTGTCGGGGCGGGTCACTGGCGCGGCGAAGGCATGGCCCTGGTCGAAGCGGTCGGGTGACCTTGGAGCGGGGTTTAAGTAGCGGGGGATCACATGACAGCACCACGCGACAAGTTTGGACGGCCGATCGTCGTCGTCACCGGCATGGGCATCGTGACCTCGCTCGGGGCCGGCAAGGCCGAGAACTGGGCGAAGCTCACCGCCGGCGAATCCGGCATTCGCACCATCACGCGCTTTCCGATCGACGCCTTGAAGACCACCATGGCTGGCACCGTCGACTTCGTCAGCGTCGACCCGTTCACCTCGACCGGCCTGACCGAGCGCCTGGCCACGATGGCGACGGGAGAGGCGCTCGAACAGTCGGGCATCGGCAGCAAGGCTGACTTCCCGGGACCGCTGTTTCTGGCGGTGGCGCCGGTCGAGGTGGAATGGCCACAGCGCATGGAACTGGGCCGCGCGATCGGCAAGACAGACATCACCTATGATGACATGCTCCGGGTCAGCAGCGGGGGACGCTTCACGCCCTACCATGAGCGGTTCATGTTCGGTTCCGTCGCGGCCCATCTGGTCGAGACGTTCGGCACCAAGGGCTCGCCGATCTCGCTGTCCACCGCCTGTGCGTCCGGCGCGACCGCAATCCAGCTCGGCGTCGAAGCCATTCGCCGGGGCGAGACTGAGGCCGCGCTGTGCGTCGGCACCGAGGGATCGGTCAATCCGGAGGCGCTGGTGCGCTTCTCGCTGCTGTCAGCCTTGTCCACCCAGAACGACCCGCCCCAGGGCGCGTCAAAGCCGTTCTCGAAACACCGCGACGGCTTTGTGATGGCGGAAGGCGCCGGTGCGCTCGTGCTGGAAAGCTATGAGGCCGCCGTCGCCCGCGGCGCCCCCATCCTCGGCGTCGTGGCCGGCTGCGGTGAGCTCACCGATACCTTCCACCGCACCCGCTCGAGCCCCGACGGCAAGCCGATCATCGGCTGTATCCAGAAGACGCTCGCCGATGCGGGCATGACGCCAGACGACATCGACCACATCAATGCGCACGGCACCTCCACGCCGGAGAACGACAAGATGGAATATCTCGGCGTGTCGGCAGTGTTCGGCGAGCGCGCCAAGCAGATCCCAGTGTCCTCGAACAAGTCAATGGTCGGCCACACCATCTCCGCGGCTGGCGCGGTGGAGGCGATCATCTCGCTGCTGACGCTCGAGCATCAGCGGATTCCGCCGACCATCAACTATGACATCCCGGACCCCGCGATCCCGTTCGACGTGGTCGGCAACAGCGCGCGCGACCAGCGCGTCACGGCCGTCATGTCGAACTCGTTCGGCTTCGGCGGCCAGAACGCCTCGCTGATCCTGACGCGCGAACCGGCCTGAGCGCGACCTCTCCTCGAAATGGCGTCATTGCTTGCTCAGAGCCAGATCCGTTCGCGTGAGGCGATGAAATCCGTCGGCGGTGCCGTGGTCGGCGCGCTGACCATCGGCCTGCTGCGCACCACCCGCTATTTCGATCCGCTCAAGACCGCCGACCTGTTCGGCCGCATCACCGGCCGGGTCGGTCCGCTGCTGCGCGAGCAGAGGATCGCCCGCGCGAACCTCGCCGCCGCTTTCCCGGAAAAATCGCCCGAGGAGATCGACGCCATTCTGGCCGGTGTCTGGAACAATCTCGGCCGGCTCGGCGCAGAGTTCGCCCATATCGACCGGATCTGGGACTACGACGAGGCCTATCCCCTGAAGAGCCGCATCGAGATCCCACCGCGCACGCATGAGCTGTTTCATCAGCTCAGGCTCGACGACAAGCCTGCGCTGATCTTCGCGAGCCATCTCGGTAACTGGGAAATGCCGGCGCTCGCGGCCGTCGCGCACGGCCTCGACGCTGCGATCCTGTTTCGCCGGCCGAACATCGCCTCTGCCGACCGCATCATCCAGGAGATGCGGTCGGACAAGATGGGAACGCTGATCCCAGCGGGACGCGACGCCCCGATCCGGCTGGCGGAAGCGCTGCAGAAGGGCCAGCATGTCGCGATGCTGGTCGATCAGTATCTCACTGGCGGCGTCGAGGTCACCTTCTTCGGCCGCAAGACGCGGGCCAATCCGATGCTGGCGCGGCTGCTCCGCCAAGTCGAATGTCCGGTTCATGGGGTGCGGATCATCCGCCTGCCCGGCTATCGATTTCGCGCCGAACTATCAGAAGAGGTGAAGCCGGTGCGCGACACCAAGGGCCAGATCGACGTCCAAGGCACTACGCAGGCCATCACAAACGTGATCGAGGGCTGGATCCGCGAATACCCCGACCAGTGGCTGTGGCTGCACCGGCGCTGGCGATGACAGCCAAGCGCCTGATGCCGCGAAAGGCTCACCAAAAAAGCGCAACGCCGATAGCGGAGTATATTCGCTAGCGGCGTTGGTTTTAGCCCCGAGCCCTCAAATTTCTCGGTGACAATCAATTTGCACAGCAGGTGCTAATTGCGTACCCGTAGTATTACTGAGCGTGCGCGCGTTGGTTAAGACGTGTGATTAAAATGCCATGTTCCTGAAACGGAACTCGCGTCATTGCGAGGAGCGAAGCTCGGACGCAATCCAGTCTCTCAACCTTCGGATGAATTTCTCTGGATTGCTTCGCTTCGCTCGCAATGACGAAAAGCATCACCGCCCCGTCTTCACCCGCGTCCAGAGCCGGTTGATGATGCGTTGCGTCGCTGGATCGCGCGCGGTGACGACGTAGAGTTTTGATAGCGTCGCCTGGTCGGGATAGATGTTCTTGTCATTCAGGATTTTTGGATCGACCAGCTTCTGGCTCGCCAGATTGCCGTTGGCGTAGGAGAGGAAATCCGAGTTCTTCGCTGCGACCTCGGGCCGGTAGAGATAGTTGATCAGCTCATAGGCTTCGGCGACATGCTGGGCATCGGCAGGGATCGCAAAATTATCGAAAAACATCTGCGCGCCCTCTTTCGGAATCGCATAGCCGATCTCGACCTCGCCCTTGTTGTCTCCTTTGGCCTCCGCCGCGCGGCTGCGCGCCTGCATGATGTCGCCGGACCAGCCCACCACGAGGCAGATTTCGCCGGTTGCGAGCGCGCTCAGATATTCCGAGGAGTGAAACTTGCGCACGAACGGCCTGACCTTGCCGACCACATCGGCGGCCTTTTCCAGATCGGCCTGCCTGGTCGAGTTGGGATCGAGGCCGAGATAGTTCAGGGCGGCGGGAAAGATGTCGTCGGCGGAATCCAGCATGTGGACGCCGCAATCCTTGAATTTTGCGAGGTTCTCCGGCTTGAAGACGATGTCCCAGCTGTCGATCTTCGCGTCTTGCCCAAGAATCTTCTGCACGGCCTTGACGTTATAGCCGATGCCGGTGGTGCCCCACATGTAGTTTGCGGCAAAGACATTGCCGGGGTCGTAGGTCGCGAGCTGCTGCGTCACGAAGGGCCAGGCATTGGCAAGGTTCGGCAGTTTTGCCTTGTCGAGTTTCTGGAACACGTTCGCCTTGATCTGACGCTGCAGGAAATAGGCGGTGGGAACGACAACGTCATAACCGGATTTGCCGGCCAACAGGCGCGTCTCAAGCGTCTCGTTGGCGTCAAACGTGTCGTAGACCACCTTGATGCCGGTCTCTTTGGTAAAATCCTCCAGCACGCCCGGGGCGATGTAGTTCGACCAGTTGTAGAAGTTGACGATGCGCTCCTGCGCGGCGGCCGGCGTCGCCACGAAGGCGAGCGCCGTCAAAGCCGCAACGACCATGCTCCGCCGAGGCACCGCGCCAGACATTCCAAAATTCCCTATCGGCGATGCACCGCATCCGACAGCCGTTCGAGCGCGGCGTCGAGGGTTGCATCATTCTTGGCGAAACAGAACCGCACCACCGTGGTCACCGGATCCTTTTCGTAGAAGGCCGAGACGGGGATCGCGGCAACCTTGTAGTCGGTCACGATCCGCTTGCAGAAGGCGAGATCCGTCTCGTTCAGCTTGAGCGGCGACAGGTCGACGGTGAGGAAGTAGGTGCCTTGCGACTTCAGCACGGGAAAGCCGATGCGCTCCAGTCCCGCTGTCAACCGGTCGCGGCTTCGCGCCAGATCCTTGCGCATATCATGGAAATAGTCGTCCGGCTTGCCGAGACCATAGGCGACCGCCGCCTGCAGATTGGGCGCTGTCGTGAAGGTCAGGAACTGGTGCACTTTTGCAGCCACCCGCAGCAGCGCCGGTGCCGCGCAGACAAAACCGATCTTCCAGCCCGTCAGCGAAAAGATTTTTCCCGCCGAGCCGACCTTGATAGTGCGATCGCGCATGCCGGGAATGGTGATCAGCGGGATGTGCTCGCGGCCGTCGAACACGACGTGCTCCCAGACCTCGTCGCAGATCGCAATGGCGTCGAACTCCTGGCAGTAGCGGGCCAGGAGTTCGAGATCCTCGCGCGGATAGACCACCGCGGCCGGGTTCAGCGGATTGTTGAACAGCACCGCCTTGGTCTTTGCGGTGAAAGCGCTTTTCAGCATCTCCTCGGACAGTCGCCAGTGCGGCGGCTCGAGCCTGAGCAGGCGGGGAATGCCGCCAGCCTGGCGGATGATCGGCAGATAGGAATCATAGACCGGCTGGAACACGATGACCTCGTCGCCGGACTCGACCACGGCCAGGATCGCCGAGGTCAGTGCTTCGGTGCCGCCCGAGGTCACCATCACCTCGGTCATCGGATCGAGGTCGAGGCGGTGCCAGTGCCTGTAATGCGCCGCGATCGCCTGCCGCAGCTCCGGGATGCCCATCATCGAGGGGTATTGGTTGTAGCCGTTCAGGACGGCATCGGCGGCGGCGCGGCGGATATCCTCCGGGCCCGGACCGTCGGGAAATCCCTGGCCGAGATTGATGGCGTTGTTATCGCGGGCGGCCTGCGACATCGCCTCGAAAATGGTGACCGGGAGGTCGGCAAAGACCTTGTTCAGGGAGGTCATCGCGAAGATCAGTCGCCGGTCCTGGTCGGCAGGCCCGCGGCCTTCCAACCGAGCATTCCACCGGCCAGATGCCTGTCATAGGGCAGGCCCGCATTCTGCGCGGCGAGGGAAGCGGTCACCGAACGCTTGCCCGAGCGGCAGGCGAACACGACCCGCTTGCCGGCGGGATCGGGGATTTCTTTCGGATCGAAGGTGGACAGCGGGACGACTATTCCATCGGGATAGGCTTCCACGGCAACTTCATTCGGCTCGCGGACGTCGACCAGAAGATAGCGTCCTTCCGCGATCCCCTGCGACACCTCCTGCGGTGTCAAATCATGCACTTGGTGCTGAGCCACGATGATCCTCCCAACGATTCCCTGGGGTGCCGGCGTGAGTTGCCGGAAATTCGGCGTCAAACTCGCCTCTTGCGCGGCCAAAATCAAGCGCTGCGGACCCCCTGCCCGGCAGCCGCCTTTCAGACTGCTCAGACCGTCACCTGGGTCCCGACCTCGACCACGCGCCCGCTCGGGATCTGGAAATAGTCGGTCGCGTCGTTGGCGCTCCGGCTGAGCGCGATGAACAAATGGTCCTGCCAGCGCGGCATGCCGGAATGCGCGGCCGGCTTCAAGGCGCGGCGGGACAGGAAGAATGAGGTCGACATGATGTCGAACTGCCAGCCGAGTTTTCGCGCGATCGCGAGCGCTCGCGGCACATTGGGCGATTCCATGAAGCCGAAGCGCAGCACGACTTTCGAAAAGCTCGGGCTGAGCTGTTCGAGCCTAACGCGCTCGGAGATGTCGACGCGCGGTGTCGACGCAATCTCGATGGTCAGGATCACGTTCTTCTCGTGCAGCACCTTGTAGTGCTTGAGGCTGTGCATCAGCGCGGTCGGCGCGCTCAGGGGATCGCTGGTCAGGAACACCGCGGTGCCGGGCACGCGCTGCGGCGGCTTCTTCTCCAGCATCGCGACCAGATCGGCGAGCGGAAACTCCAGCTTGCGCGATTTCTCGAACAGCAGCCGGCTGCCGCGCCGCCACGTGTACATGAGCAGCATCACGAAACCGCCGAGCGCGAGCGGCACCCAGCCGCCCTCCCAGACCTTCAGGAGGTTCGCGGTCAGGAAAGTGAGATCCAGGAACAGGAACGGGGCGATCAGCGCCGCGGCCGCGACGGCTGACCACTGCCAGACCCGCCAGACCACGACGAATCCCATCATCGCCGTGACCACCATGGTTCCGGTCACGGCGATGCCGTAGGCCGAAGCAAGGGCGCTCGACGATTTGAACATCAGGACCAGCAGCACCACGGCCATCAGCAGCAGCTTGGTGATGCGTGGAATGTAGATCTGGCCGGAATGCACCTCCGAGGTGTGGCGAATTTCGAAGCGTGGCAACAGGCCGAGCTGGGTCGCCTGCCGGGTCAGCGAATAGGTGCCGGTGATGACGGCCTGGCTCGCAATCACGGTGGCGACCGTGGCAAGGGCGACCATCGGCAGCAGCGCCCAGTCCGGAAACATCAGGAAGAACGGATTCTCCACCGCCTTGGGATCGGCGGTCACCAGGGCGCCCTGGCCGAGATAGTTCAGCGCCAGCGAGGGCAGCACGATGAACAGCCAGGCGGTCTGGATCGGCCGCTTGCCGAAATGCCCGAGATCGGCATAGAGCGCCTCGGCGCCGGTGACCGCCAGGAACACCGCGCCCAAGGTCACGAAGCCGATCATGCCATGATGAAGCATGAACGAGACGGCATAAAACGGATTGAGCGCCAGCAGCACTTCCGGATGTCGCAAGATCGGGGGAATTGCGGCCATGCCGATCACGACGAACCAGACCAGCATGATCGGTCCGAAGAAGGCGGCGACGCGCGCGGTGCCGCGCGACTGCACAGCGAACAGCGCGACCAGAATGATTATCGTCAGCGGCACGACATAGGGATCGAACGCGGCCGTGACGAGCTTGATGCCTTCGATGGCCGACAGCACCGAGAGCGCCGGCGTGATGACAGCGTCGCCATAGAACAGCGCGCCCGAAATGACCCCGAGCAGGACGATCACGGCCGCGGCCTTGACGGTGCCAGCCTTGGTGACGGCGCGCTGTGCCAGCGCCATCAGCGCCAGCGTCCCGCCTTCGCCATGGTTGTCGGCGCGCAACAGGATCAGCACGTATTTCATGGTCACCACGACCATGAGCGCCCAGAAGATCAGGGAGATGACGCCATGCACCGCCTGCGACGTCACCTCCCCGCCCGGACTCGCCGCCACCACGGCCTCGCGAAAGGCATAGAGCGGGCTGGTACCGATATCGCCGTAAACGACCCCGATACTGCCCAGGGTCAGGGCGGTAAAACTGGCTGTCGAATGGGCATCGGTATGCCCGTTCGCCGCCGATGCTTCCGCGGCGGGAGCTGCGACTTCACTGGTCATCGGAGCTGGTTGCCTCAATATGCTTCACTGCACAATCGCGAAGCGACGGGCTTATAGACCTGCATCTTTAGCATAGCATAGCCTTTTTTGTGCCCGAGATATGCAAAAGTGCATGACTTCTAGATGGTGACTTGGGTGCCGACCTCAACCACACGCCCGGTCGGAATCTGGAAATAATCGGTCGCGTCATTTGCCGAACGGCTCATGGCGATGAACACGCGATCCTGCCATAGCGGCATTCCGGACTGGGCCGACGGTTTCAACTTGCGGCGCGAGACGAAGAACGACGTCGACATGATGTCGAACTGCCAGCCGAGCTTGCGTGCGACCGCCAGCGCTCGCGGAACGTTTGGCGATTCCATGAAACCGAAGCGCAGCCTCACCGTGGAGAATTTCTCGCTGATGGTCTCGATCCGGACCCGCTCGGCAAGATCGACGCGCGGGGTCTGGGCGGTCTCGATGGTGAGAATCACATTGTGCTCGTGAAGCACCTTGTTGTGCTTCAGGTTGTGCAACAACGAGGTGGGAACGAAGTTCGGATCGCTGGTCAGGAACACGGCCGTGCCCTTGACCACATGCGGCGGCCTTCTCTCGAGGCTCGTGATCAGAGTCCGGAGCGGGACCTCCTCGCCCCGCGTCTTGCGGGTCAGGATCGCCGAGCCGCGGCGCCACGTCCAGATCATCATCGCCATGGCGACGCCGAACATCAGCGGGACCCAGGCGCCTTCGAACAGCTTCAGGAGATTCGCACTGAAGAAGGTCACGTCGACCACGACGAATGGAATGATGATGGCGACGGCGGTGGCGGCGCGCAGATTCCACAATTTCCAGATCACAACGAAACCCATGATGCCGTCGACCAGCATGGTCGTTGACACCGCGATTCCATAGGCCGATGCGAGATTGCTCGAGGTCCGGAACAGCAGCACGAGCAGCATCACGCCGAGCAGCAGCAAGGTGTTCACCCGCGGCAAATAGATCTGCCCAGCATGAGTTTCAGAGGTGTAGCGGACCTCGAAGCGCGGCAAGAGACCAAGTTGCACCGCCTGGCGGACGAGCGAATAGGCTCCGGTAATGACCGCCTGGCTCGCAATGACCGTGGCGGCGGTCGCCAGCACGATCGCCGGCAGCAGCAGGATCTCCGGTACCATCCGATAGAAGGAATTTTCGAGCGCCGCCGGGTTCGACAACACCAGCGCGCCTTGGCCGAAATAATTGATCAGAAGCGATGGCAGCACAAAGTAGAGCCAGCCGGTCTGGATCGGCCTGCGGCCGAAGTGCCCGAGATCCGCATAGAGCGCTTCGCCCCCGGTCACGGCGAGAAACACCGCCCCCAGCGTCACAAGACCAACCGTTCCATGCGAGAGCAGGAAATGCAGCGCATACCAGGGATTGATGGCGGCCAGAACGGTCGGGTCATCGCTGATATTGAGGATGCCGAGCACGGCGAGGCTCGCAAACCAGACCACCATGACCGGACCAAAAGCGGACGCTACGCGGGCCGTTCCCCTGCTCTGCACCGCAAACAGCGCGAACAGAATGAACACCGTGAGCGGCACCACATAGTGTTCGAGCGCCGGCGTCGCGAGTTTGAGGCCCTCGACCGCCGACAGCACCGAGATCGCCGGCGTGATCATGGAATCGCCGATGAACATCGACGCACCGACCACGCCGAGCGCAAGCAGAAGCAGGCTTCTCCGGCCGAGTGCCCGCTGTCCCAGCGCCATCAGTGACAGCGTGCCGCCCTCGCCATTGTTGTCGGCGCGCAGCAGCAGAAGCACGTACTTTGCAGTCACGACGATCAGCAGGGACCAGAGAATCAGCGAAAGCACGCCAAGGACGATGATGCGGGTCACTGGCTGGCCCTGTGCGGCGCCGGCCACGGCCTCGCGCAGGGCGTAGAGCGGCGAGGTTCCGATGTCGCCGAACACGACGCCGATGCTGCCGAGCGTCAGCGCCCAGAAACCCGTCGCGACGGGAACGTCCTGCGCTTCCTGGGAGGTGGTACTGACAGCCATGCGGAAGGAAAGACGTTGTCGGCCAATTTGATCCAGGCAGCGATTGCCGAGACTATCGCCAACGATAACAGCACGCGCGATTTTGCAAGTGCCCATGATGTCACTGCAGGTCAATATTTGCCTGAGCAAATCAGGTATCATAATACCAATAACCGCTATGGCTTCAAGTCGGGCGGGAGCGGCGGCGCTTCCTTCATCAGCGTGATCGTGACGCGCCGATTGGCAGCAAGCGACGGATCATCCGGGAACAGCGGCTGATTATCGGCTCTGCCCGACACCGCATAGAAATGGGAGGGCGGCAGGCCCTGCCGCTCGAGAATCTGACGCACCGAATTGGCGCGATCGGCCGAAAGTTCGAAGCTGCCATAATCCCCCCGGTTCGGGACAAAGCCGGCGGCGGTGTGGCCAGTGATCGTGACGCGCAGCGGTGTTGCTTTCAGGGGACCCGCGAGTTTCTCGATGATCTTGCGGGTGCGCTCATAAGGCTCCTTGGAGCCGTCTGCAAACATCGAGCGGCCGTCCTGGTCCACGATCTCGAGATTGAGTCCCTCCTTGGTCTCCTCGAACATGATGTGTTTCGAGATTTCCGTCAGCTCCGGCAGGTCCTGCAGCGCCTGGCGCAGCGACGCGGAGGCCAGCGCGAATTCGCGATCGACCTTGAGACGGGCGCCCGCCGTGCGGCTGTTCTCCTGCTGATCCGGGGTCGGGGTGTTCGAGGCCTCCTCGGGTGAGATGTGGTCGGCGTTCTTCAGCTTGGGCCGGGTCGGCAGGCCATCGGACTCTACGATGCCCGAATAACGCGCCTGGGTCTGCACGCCAAAGGCGTCGCGCATCGAGCCCGCGACGATCTTCAGCTTGTTGTTGTCCATCGTGGAGAAGGCGGTGAGCATCACGAAGAAGCTCATCATCAGGCCCATGAGGTCGGCGAAGGTGACGAACCAACCGTGTCCGCCGCCATGCGCATCACCGCGTTTTTTCTTGGCCATCGCCGGGGCTCCCGATCTGGCTCAAGCCGGTACCGGCTCGCCCTCTCCGTGGCGATGCTTCTCGGGCAGATAGGCGAGCAGCATCTCGCGGACCAGCGCCGGGCTCTTGGAATCCCGGATCATCAAAATGCCATCGATGATCAGCGTACGGTTGGTCTCCTCGTCCAAGAGCTTGCCATGCAGCTTGTCCGCGATCGGCAGGCAGACCAGGTTCGCAACGAGCGCGCCGTAGAGGGTAGCAAGCAGCGCGGTCGCCATGAACGGGCCGAGTTTTGAGGGATCGGTCATGTTGGCGAACATCTGCACCATGCCAACCAGGGTGCCGATCATGCCGAAGGCCGGCGCGCAGTCGCCGATGGCGCGGTAGATCTTGCTGCCCTCGTCGAGGTGCATGAGAAAGTTGTCGCGGTCGCGCTCCAGATTGTCGCGGATGAATTCGATGTCATAGCCGTCGGCGATGTAGCGGATGCCCTTGGCCAAAAACGGCTCGTCGGTCTCGACCTTTTCCAGGCCGACCGGACCCTGCTTGCGGGCGATCTCGGCGATGCGGGCGAGTTCGTCGACGAGGTCATGCGCGGACAGTCGGCTCATCGTGAACGCGAACTTTGCACCGAGCGGGATCCCATGCAGCATGACCTTGAGGGGAAAGCGGATCATCGTCGCCGCGGTCGAGCCGCCGAAGATGATGATGGCGGCGTGGTCGCTGACGAAGATGTTCAGATCGCCGCCGAGCAGCATCAAGGTCGCGATGACGACCGTGCCGAATACGAGCCCGGCGCCCGTCATGATATCCATGGGAGACTCCAACGCCTACGCAAACGCCAGCCATCCTGGACGGCGCGGCGGTCCCTCCTGAACCGCGTGCTGAAGACCCTACGAAGCTGCCATTAAAGACGCGTAAAGGATAAGTCGTGCACACCGCGTGGAACGGACGGATCGTGATCATTTCGGCCGACAGTCGCGGCGAACGGCGAGCAATCGACCGTCAGCCGCGTTGCGTGCATACAATTCTCAACGCTTTGCTAACCATAAGCCGCCGAGAGCCCCGTCAGGTCCAGGCTCAGCTTGCGCAAGCGCTGCCGCGCCGCCGCATCATAGGCCTGCGGATTGGCACGCGCCTCGTTCATGCCGTTGAAGAACAGCCCGCTCTTGGCCGCGACGTCGTCGCCGCAAACGAGGTGCAAAATCGCCTCGCCGCCCTGCTCCACCGTCGAGATCGGCGTGATGCCGCCGGCCCGCACCATGGTCGTATCCATGTAAGTTGCCGGATGCAGCGCGTTGACGGTGACGCCGGTGCCGTTCAGCTCCTCGGCCAGATCGATCGTGAACATGATCTGGGCAAGCTTGCTCTGCGCGTAGGCGCGCGAGCCCGAGTAGTTTTTGGTGAGCATCACGTCATCGAAGTCGATCGGGTGCTGACCGAGGGAAGCGACATTGACGATGCGCGCAGGCGCGGCGGCCTTCAGCCGCCCCAGCAGGTAACAGGTGAGCGCAAAGCCCGCGAGGTAGTTCACTGCAAAGCGGAGCTCATGGCCGTCTTCGCTCGTTTGGCGCTCGGGCCCGCCATTCAGCGATCCGATCCCGGCATTGTTGACCAGGACGTCGAGCCGCTTGCACCCGCGCTGAATCTCGCGCGCCAGCATTATCGTCTCGCCACGCGAGGAAAGATCAGCCCAATAGAATTCTGGCGCGCGGCCCCCCTCCCGCTTGATCTCCTCCTCCAGAGTCCTGGCCCGTTCCCGATCACGGCCGTGACTGGAAACCTTCGCGCCGGCGAGCGCGAGCCTCTTTGCCACATAGCGGCCGACGCCATCGGTCGAACCGGTCACCAGAACCGTCTTGCCGTCCATGTCCATGAGGATGCATCCCGCGCGGTCTAATGAATTTCTGCCGAGCGCTTGAGTGCCTCCTTCAGCTTCTCAAGCGAAAAGTCCGCCGAGCGCGCGATCTCCAGGATCGGGGCCTCTCGGCGCCCACACAGCTCGCAGGCTTCCGGCAGTTTTGCGGCAATCTCGATCGGGATGACGATTGCGCCGTGCCGGTCGGCATGAATGAGGTCGTCGGAGCGCACCGTCATCCCGGCGACGCGGACCTCGCCGCCAAAACTTTCGGCATGCACCCAAGCGTGCGAGGGGCCGATCGAGCCTGCCAGCGCCTGGAAACCCGGGGCCCATTGCGGCACGTCGCGGACCGAGCCGTCGGTG
>NZ_JAFATE010000281.1 GCF_019244115.1 Bradyrhizobium sp. | reverse complement strand
GACGCGGGTGGGTTACGCCTTCCGCCGTTTCCCATCGGACCATCCTTGGACAGTCGAGCGAGGCGGAAGGCTAACCCAGCTTACGAGTTCTATCCGCACGACGGGCAATTTGCGCATGGGCGCCATGCGCCAGCTGCCCGTCGTGCCAATCTGTCGCAGGATGCTCGTGCTGATTTTCAGAAATAACCTTGACGCCGACCCCAAATCAGAAGCATAATCCGCGCATCCCGCCTCGATGAGAGGGGCGTATGCGCTATCGTCACGACACGTGAGGCGGGATGCGATGGCCGCGACAGCGACGCGCACGATGCTCGTGCGGACGAACGGCGCTGACGCGGACGATGAAATCGTATGGTCCTGGCCTCCCGACGCTGAGGCCAAGTTCGCTGGCGTGACGAACGCTGCGGATGACGGTGGCAATAAAGCCCGGTCACCGGGGAGAGTACGTATAACCCGTAAAGCCATCGCGCAGGGAATGCCGGATGATTCGGCTGAACCTGTGGTTCCTTCCCCGTGCTTTTTTCACTGCACGGGGGCCATGGGTGAGGCCTTCACCCGGCATTCCCTGCGCCCTCTGTTGTTCCGAGGGCCGAAGACCATGCACAACTCGGGCGCGATCGCGCGGCGAGAAGGCGGCCCTGTGCTTCCACATTCTCTGCTGTCATGCCCCGCTTCAAGCAGGGGCATCCAGTATGCCGCGGCCTCGGCTCAAGCACTGCCGTCTCTGGAATACTGGGTCGCCCGGTCAAGCCGGGCGACGACAGCGGAAGTAGGCATCGCCGCTTGTATATTTGACGAGCCAGCGCTTGCTCACGCCACCCATCTCACCCCGCGGAATATATCGCCGCTTGCCAAGCCCGCTTCGGCAGGCCACAAAAATTCCGGCCATCGATCAGAAGAAACGCCAGCGGAGAACGAGTTGACCATCAAGGGCAAGGCCTACATCGCGGGGATTTTTGAGCACCCGACCCGGCACGCGCCGGACAAATCGACAGCACAATTGCACGCCGAAGTCGCCAGGGGCGCCATCGCGGATGCCGGCCTCAGCAAGGCCGATATCGACGGGTATTTCGTGGCCGGCGATGCGCCCGGCGGGACCTGGCCGATGGTGGATTATCTCGGCCTAAAAGTGCGCCACATCGATTCGACCGACACCGGCGGCTGCTCCTATCTGATCCATCTCGGCCACGCCGCCGAGGCGATTGCCGCCGGCAAGTGCTCCATCGCGCTCGTCACGCTCGCCGGCAAGCCGCGCACCGGACCGATGCCGGCGCGTCCCTCCGGCCCGGAAGCCGATTTCGAGGCGGCCTATGGCGCGACCACCCACAATGCCTACGGCATGTGTGCCATGCGTCACATGCACGACTACGGCACGACAAGCGAGCAGCTCGCCTGGATCAAGGTGGCGGCCTCGCATCATGCGCAACACAATCCCCATGCGTTCCTGAAGGACGTGGTCACGGTCGAAGACGTCGTGAACTCGCCGATGATCTCCGATCCGCTGCATCGGATGGATTGCTGCGTCGTCACCGATGGCGGCGGCGCGCTGATCGTGACGACGGAGGAGATCGCAAAGAGCCTAAAGAAGCCTTTGGTTCGGCTGATCGGACATGGCGAGGCGATGAAGGGGCCGCGCGGCGGCAAGGATCTCGACCTCACTTACTCCGCGGGCGTGTGGTCAGGTCCCCGCGCCTTCGAGGAAGCCGGCGTGACGCCGCAAGACATCAAATATGCCTCGATCTACGACAGCTTTACCATCACGGTGCTGATGCAGCTCGAAGACCTCGGCTTCTGCAAAAAAGGCGAGGGCGGCAAGTTCGTCGCCGACGGCAATCTGATTTCCGGCGTCGGCAAGCTGCCGTTCAACACCGATGGCGGCGGGCTGTGCAGCAACCATCCGGTCAACCGTGGCGGCATGACAAAGATCATCGAGGCAGTGCGGCAGCTCCGCGGCGAGGCGCATCCGAAGGTGCAGGTCAAAAACTGCGACCTCGCGATCGCGCACGGCACCGGCGGCCTTTTGGGCGTGCGCCACGCCGCCTCGACCTGCATCCTGGAGCGCGTGTGATGAGTGACGCGAAAAAATATCCGACCCCGGTGACCAATCCCGAGACAAAACCG
>NZ_JAFATE010000274.1 GCF_019244115.1 Bradyrhizobium sp. | reverse complement strand
CAACAGGCGGTCGTCCCAGCGACCCCAGCCGCGCCCGTGTTGATCGCTTCTTTCGAATGCCCACCGCAACCCTCCGCATCTGAAGTGTTGCGACGATCTGTTGAGCCCAAGGTCCCTTATAATCGCTCTAAGGTGAGCAGCTCTCTTGGCCGCGCCGCTTGACCCCAAGCCTTGCGATTGAAAATTAGGGCTATGAACGAACATGGAAATCGACGGCGGCCCTTGCGGCTCGGCCTCGCCCGGCGCGGCTACAGGGGTGTGATCCAGCGCCTTGCGACGAAGGGAGCCGGCTCGGCGCTGCCTGACGCCGAACTCGAAAGCCGCCTCATCGAACTCGGCTTCGTCGAAGGCGCCAAGGTCGAGATTTTGCACGAAGGTATCGTCTCGCGCGACCCCATCGCGGTTCGGGTCGACAACGTCACCATCGCCGTGCGCCGCCGGGAGGCGATGGCGGTCATCGTCGCCTGAAGCAAGCAGGTCTCACATGGAAGCACGGTTGATGCATCTGGCCCTTGTGGGCACGCCGAACAGCGGCAAGACCGCGCTGTTCAACGCGTTGACCGGCAGCCGCCAGAAGGTGGCGAACTATCCGGGCGTCACGGTCGAGCGCAAGGAAGGATCCTTCGTCACGCCGCACGGGCGCCAGGTCTCGTTGGTCGACCTGCCGGGCACCTATTCGCTGAGAGGCCGCAGCCCCGACGAGGAGATCACGCGCGACATCGTGCTCGGCCGGACGCGCGGCGAGGCGGTGCCCGATCTCGTGCTGTGCGTGGCGGATTCCACCAATCTCCGCCTCACCATCCGCCTGCTGCTCGAGCTCAAGAACACCGGCCGCCCGATCGCCCTCGTGCTCAACATGTTCGACATCGCCACGCGCCGCGGCGTCACCGTCGACGTACCCAGACTGTCCGAGGCGCTTGGCGTGCCGGTGGTGACCTCGATTGCCGTGCGCAAGGGCGGCACGGCCGATCTGTTGCATCTGACCGATCAGATCCTGTCAGGGACACGGCCGGTGAGCGGCGAGAATCGCTGGCGTCCGCTCACCGTGGCGGAACTGCGCGCCACTCAGCGCGAGGCCGACCGCATCATTGCGGCGACCGTCGGCCTGCCGACGCAGCCTGACACCTGGACCGCACGGATCGACGCCGTCGTGCTGCATCCGGTCGGCGGGCTCGCGATCCTGCTCCTGATCCTGTTCGTGATGTTCCAGGCGGTGTTCGCCTGGACCCAGCCGCTGATGGAGCTGTTGTCCTCGGCCTTCGACGGCCTCGGGCAATTGGTTCACGACCTCCTCCCGGCAGGCCTGCTGCAAAGCTTCCTGCAGAACGGCGTCATCTCCGGCGTCGGCACCGTCATCGTGTTTCTGCCGCAGATCATCATCGTCTTCCTGTTCATCCTGCTGCTCGAGGATTTCGGCTATATGGCGCGCGCGGCGTTCCTGATGGATCGCATCATGGGCGGCGCCGGACTGCACGGCCGCGCCTTCATCCCGCTGCTCTCGAGCTTTGCCTGCGCCATTCCCGGCATCATGGCGACGCGGGTGATCGACAACCGCCGCGACCGCCTGACCACGATTCTGATCGCTCCGCTGATGACCTGCTCAGCACGGATTCCGGTGTATACGCTGATCATCTCGGCCTTCATCCCCGAGAGGGAGGTGTGGGGCTGGATCAACCTGCGGGGCCTCGTGATGTTCGGCCTCTATGCCGCGGGCATCGCCAGCGCGCTCGGCCTCTCATTCCTGGTCAAGTTCTTCATGTGGCGCGACTATCAGCCGGCACCGTTCATGCTGGAGCTGCCGGACTACAAGATGCCGCGGGTGCACAGCGTCGCGATCGGCATCTTGAACCGGGCCAAGATGTTCCTGAAGCGTGCCGGGACCACCATCTTTGCCATGATGGTGCTGATCTGGTTTTTGGCCTCGTTCCCGCAGCCTCCGGCCGGCGCCCAGGATCCGGCGATCAACTACAGCCTCGCCGCCATCATCGGCAAAGCCGTCGCCCCGCTGCTCGCGCCGGTGGGCTTCAACTGGCAGATCGCCGTGGCGCTGATTCCGGGAATGGCGGCGCGTGAGGTTGCCGTCGCAGCCCTCGGCACCGTCTATGCCATCGAGGGCGGCAAGGAAGCCGCCGCGCAGATCGGTCAGGTGCTGGCGACCAAATGGAGCATCGCGACGGCGCTGTCGCTGCTGGTCTGGTACATCTTCGCTCCGCAATGCGCCTCCACCCTCGCCGTCATTCGCCGCGAGACCGGAAGCTGGAAATGGATGGCCCTGACCTTCGTCTACATGCTGGTGCTCGCCTATAGCGCGAGCCTTGCGACCTACAATATCGCGCTTGCGCTCGGCGCCGGGTGACGGCCCAGCGCGCCGGTCGGCTGAAAATAATACCGAATCAGATTGAGATCGGACTGCGCGGCGGATTTGCCGTTCAGGCTGGCGTCAATCACGCGGCGGCAGGCTGCGAGTGCAGCGGCGTCGCCGAGGTCGTTGGCGGCTTCGAGCGCCGGCCAGGCCGCGTCCACCGATGATGCGCGACCCGCCGGGCCGCCCGTGTCCGCTGCCGGAGGTTTGCGCAGCACCGCGCGGAACGTATCCATCCAGCCTCAATGCATCTCGAGCTGACGGGGAGGACCGGCATCGGCCGAGCCACCGGGCTTGCGCGATTGATAGAACTCCAGGACGCTCCTTGAGGTCTCGACGTTGAGGGCACCGAACTCGCCCTCGAGTTCGCGCAGATCGGCGACGGTGATACGGT
>NZ_JAFATE010000187.1 GCF_019244115.1 Bradyrhizobium sp. | reverse complement strand
CAACTGCGAGGCTATCCATACAAGTGCAGCGATCTGGTCGCGCTGCGGACCACCAATAAAGAATGCGAGGTTTCGGCCGGCTGCGGCCCGAGGCTGATTTCACGCATGCGCGCCATGCGCAATTTGCCCGTCGTGCCATTTTGACGCGGCCAATAACTTCTGCTTTTCGGAATTTAAGTTGACACCGACCCCAAATCAGATGCATTCTGCACCCGTCCCGCGCGCGATTTGAAGAGGGGCGGACGCGTCGTCACGGACGTTGCGCGTGGGATGCGGTGGACGTGTCGGTGCCGAAGACGATCGGCCTCGATGCGGACGGCGAAGTCGTGTGGTCCTGACACCCCGACGCTGGTGTCAAGCGTGCGAGATGATGATCTCGCGCGCGACGGGGGCAAGAAAGCCCGGTTCCCCGGGGAGAGCACGAAGTAAGCCGGTAAATCACCGCGCAGGGAATGCCGGATGACTTGGCTGAACCTGTGGTGTCTGCCGCCAGCTTTTCTTTTTGCTGGCGGGCCATGGGTGAGGCCTTCACCCGGCATTCCCTGCGCCCTCGCTCACTGGAGGGCATGCTTCATGCAAAGCCCGGGCGCCAAGGCGCGCCGGAAGCGTGGAGCCGTGTCCGTTGCTTTTTGACAGGTTGATCAGGATCAACGCTTGTCCCCCTGGCCAAGGGCAAATCGCCGCGGCCGTACCCAGCTTGGAATGATAATGGCGGCGGCCGGCGGCCATGATAGACTTCGAGCCGCGCGACATAAGGACGGCCCGAGCCGTTCGCCTCGATGAAACGATTGCGGGGAAAACCATGAGCGTGACCGATTTCAGTTCGCTGTCGACCCCTGAGCTCGCCCGTCGGATCGCCATCCTGCGCGACAACATCCGCCAGATCACCGAACAGGCGGCATCGCAGTCGGGCGCGGCCGACGAGGAGCGAAACGCCGATCGCATCGCGCGCCAGACCGAGGAGCTCGACAATCTGCTCAAGGAGCAGGAGCGCCGGCTCGGCAGGGGCTAAAGCGTGGCCAGTTGAGCTTCGACTGGATCCACATACGAGGTGCACCCTTGCCTCGCGCATAGACCGATAGCCGTTCGATCAAGGCGCTTTAGGTCGCGCGGCGGAACAGCAGGCTCGGCGCCGGCCGGGTCGCGCGCGGCGGCCGGGGCGTGCTACGCTGTGGCGCGGACGGTTTGGCCTGCGCGTTGGCGTTCTGGGCCGACGGCTTGACGAGGCGGACAAGCTGGTCCTGCCCGGCCTGCAACTGCTGCATGGCCAGCGCGTTGTCGCGGCTCATCTGGTCCTGGCTCATCCTGAGCCGGTCGATGCCCTGCCCGAGATTTTCGATGTCGGTCGTGAGCTTCTGGACCAGCGCGGCGAGCTCTGGCGAGCTGGCGGCAGCCGGCCGCGGGTCATTGTCCGCGGAGCTCGGCGGCGGAGATGTCGGCGGAGCGACGTTGTCCATCGCGCCGCCCAGTTGAGGGCCGCGCGTGGCCGAGTCCATCGCGGTGTCCTGGCCGTCCCTTTGCGGCGGCTGGTTTTCCTGCGGTGCCGAACCGCCGGAGGAGACGAACGAGGGCAGCAGACGCGCGATCAGCGCGCGTGGCCCGTCGCTGTCGGACACGTACCAGGCGGCCGCCCCGCCGATGACGGCGATGGACACCAGCGACGCGGCGGCGACGCGCACTCCCCAGCGGCGAAAAAACGAATGGCCCCCGCCGGCGGCGATGGCCGAACCAAACACCGAGGCTTCGGTCGGATCGGGCGCGGCTGCCTTCTCGAGCTCGGCAAGACGCTGGTCGATGCGCGCGAGCACTTCGCGCACCACCCGCTTGTAAACGTAGCCGACGAGCTCTTCATTCTCAGGAACGATCCCGATCTCGTTCGGATCGACATCCTGCGTATTCGGTGGTGGCTGCGTTGGCATTCCTTGGCCGGTCCAATGCCGAATGAGGGCGATCTTCGGTGCGGGCTAGATCGACGCAGCGCTTTGACCAAAGCAAGACCAATCGGTGATAAGTATGCGGCCCCCCGATGGCGCCACCCCGCTATTGCATGGAGGACACAGCGATGCGGAGCCGAAGCGCGACGTGCCGCCGGCATTCGCAGTTCGGCTGTCGGCCGCCGACGACTGCGCCGTCACGCAACCGGACAATGCCGCATACCCGTTGCGCACGGCACGCGCTCGGCGCTAGGCTTTTCCGAAAGGGAGGAAGAAACATGCGACTTGGTGTTCTCATTGCATTGATTTCAGGGCTTTTGGCCGGTACGGCACACGCGCAAGCCGACTCGCCGCGCGCCACCTACGTGACCCTGGTTTTGCAGGCCTTTGCCGCCAAGGTCGAATGCCCCGGCACCGACGTCGCCTATCAGGACCTGCTGCAGAAGGCGCAGGAGATGCACCTGCCGGATGGGACCACCGAGCAGGTCCGCAAGGCGATCGCCTTCATGCACACTGGCGGCAAAATGGGCGAGCGCGGCGACGATACGTTGATGAAGGAAGTTGCGATCGCGACCCAGTCGACGGATTTCGACCAGCGGCGCCTCGGCATGGCGAGCTGGTGCGAGACCCAGAAAACCAGCCTCGCCGGGCTCATTCGCACCAAGCAATAGGCTCGAGCCGCCTTGGCGGCGCAGGCGCCAGGCGGGATCGGCAGTGAGGCCGGAGCCGATGCCGGTTCCTACCGGACCGGCATTGGTGGCCGTACCACCGGCCCGCCATCCTCCCCGTCCGCGCCGGCTTGCGGATCAGGCTGCAGCGACACCGGAGGCGCGGCGTTATAGGGCATCGGCGGCGGTGCGACGCCCCGTGGTGGCGGCACGGCGCCGACGGTCTGCGGCGGCACGCGTGGCAACGGCGAAGCTACGGCCGCGGTCGGCGGATAGGATGGCGGCGGTCTGCGTAGCGGCAGCGCCGATGCGGCCGGCCGCATCGGCGGCGTCGCGACGGCCACCTTGGGCCGGGCGGTCTGTTCGCGCGCTTTGGCCAGTTCGCGCGCCATCTGCTCCTGGCTCGCCTTGAGCTGCTCGATGCTGGTCTTGAGCTGGACGATCTCCTGACCGAGCGAGGCAAGGTCGTGCGCCATGGACTGCAGCAACTGGGTCGATTCGCCGGGCAAAGCGGCGGCGGGTAAGGCAGCATCGGTCGCCTGCGCCACGGAGGCCGTCATATCGGACGCTGCCGGCTGCGCTGCGGGAACTCCTGTCGCCACCTGGGTGGCCGCCGCCCCCGGCTGCTCGACTGGCGCCGAGGCCTCCTGACGCGATGATATCGAAGGCAGCAGCGATGACAGCGATGGGATCGAGGTCGGGACGTGCTGCGGCAACCAGTCGAGAACGATCTCTTTGGCCGTGTCGCCGTAGTTCTGCCAGCCATAGGCGATCGCGCCGCTGCCTGCAGCCAGCACGACGGCGATCACGAGGCTCTTGAGCGCGCGCACCGCACTTTGGCCCAATGATCTTCCCTCGGCGCCGGCGTTCGCCGTATTGACGGCCGCGGCGCGAAAGGTCGCGTCGACGGGCGGCACGGCCGAGGCATCGGAGCCTGCACGGGTCGACGCATCGGACGGAGGGGTCTTGCCGCTCTGGGACGTGTCGGCAAAATCCTTGTCCCCGGGGGCTACCCGAACCACGTCGGGTGCGATCACGACGACCTCATCCGCACTCTTTTGCTTAGGGTTCAATGTGGACTGCATCGGCGCTCCGGATTTGGGTCCAATGTCACGCACACGCACACAACAGCGGCCGGCGGATCTGCGGCGGCACGAGCTCGATGGCGTTCGGCCCCCGGCCCACCCTCCAGTCCGGCTTGTTCAAAGCAAGGCAAGAACGTGAACAAAATGGGGCAGTACCCGCTCAATAGGGCGGCGCCTTCTGTTGCCGCTGCGTTTTCGCCGCCTCGACCCACCACTCAAGGTCGTCGGCGAAGCGCGGGAAGGCGCGCACCAGGGCCTTTCCGCCCTCCCCGATCGGCTCCCCCTCCTCGGCAAGGGTCTGGGCGATCGGACCGACCGCAAGCGAACTCGAGATCACTACCATGCCCATCTCGGAGAGGATGCCATGCCAGGCGGTCGCCGAGCGCGCTCCCGCAAAACGTCCCGCAGAGTAGCTCGCAATCGCGGCCGGACGCCAGAACCATTCTTCGAGGAAATGATCGGTCAGGTTCTTCAGGCCGGGCTGAACGCCCCAATTGTACTCGCCGGTGATGAAGACAAATCCGTCGGCCTCGCGGATCTGGCCCGCGAGCTTTTCCAGAACGGCCGGAGCCTCGCCCTTCTTGTATTCCTTGTACATGCGATCGAGCATCGGCAGCCCCACGGCCTTGGCGTCGATCAGCTCGACATCCAGCCCGCGCGCCCGCAACCCGGCGACAACGAAACGGGCCAAGCGGATGCCCATCCGATCGGAGCGGTAGGAGCCATAGAAGACCAGAATGCGGTGCGTCATTTCGATCCCGACCTTACCACGCAATGCGATCGGCGCATCAGGAAGCGCGCCCGAAATACCGTACAATTTGACCGGCGGCGGCTGCCGGCTCTGGGGTGATCCGGCTTGACAGGAGAAACGGATCGGAGGAGCATCGCTAAGTCGCCTCTAGCGGCGATCACATTGGCCAACCACGCAGACGGGAGGTTCAATGACTCCACCTCCGCAGAGAGAGCCGCGATAGTATCGTGGTGCGCGTTCGGACCATGGTATAGCGGTAAAGCTACGAACGGCACGCCGGGCGAAGGTTTTGTGGGCTGCATCAGTGAGGCATGGCCCCTTACCTTCCCGGCAGTGTGCTCGGCTGCAAGCGGCCGGGCGCCAGACCAAACCTTCCTCAAATCGCAACTGGTCGGGCACGGCGCCAAATCGTCCGAGCACGGTCGTGGTGTGTTCGGGATAATAGGTCCGAACAAGGGCGAGCGCGCCAGCGTGGCCGAAAACCTTCCAATTGCCCTTGATGCATTGACCCAGGTCAACGTTGTTGCGCTGCCCGCGCAAGCTGCATTGCGGCAGATGCGATCCGTCGAACAACCCATC
>NZ_JAFATE010000168.1 GCF_019244115.1 Bradyrhizobium sp. | reverse complement strand
GGTGAACTGAGCGAGCGCGTCTTTCTCGCGCTCGGTCCATGACCGAGCGCATGCCAAGCCGACAGACCGGCGAGCGGACGGGGTCAAGGCCTTCAGCCGCCGAAGGCGGGGGCGCGTCTCGCGCCAGCCTTGAGGCCGGCCGATCGCTGGTCTACCTCTCAGCACAGTTGCTCCCTGGGAACCGGGCTTTCTTGCTCCCATCGTCCGCGAGATCATCATCTCGCGCACTTGGCCTCAGCGTCGGGAGGCCAGGACCACACGCCTTCGCCTGCGCAATAAGCAACGTTCGTCTGACGTGCTCATCGCGCCCATGGCATCCCGCGCTCCACGTATCGTGACGATCGGCCGAAACGTCCCTCTTCAAGCGAGGCGGGATGGGCGCATGATGCTTCTGATTTGGGGGTCGGCGTCAGGACAAATTCTGAAAAACAGAACCTATCCAGTGCGACATCTTGGCACGACGGGCAGTTCGCGCATGGGATGCATGCAGAATCGACGCGTCGTGCAAGATCCGCTTTGGACGCAGCTCATAAGCCCTGGCGAACCCACGCGTTTCGCATGGGTTCCGTAGCCTGCTGCACGACAGCAAGGTGTCACAAATTTAATCCGCTGCGGCGTTGCCAACTCCTGCCACTTGTGCGTTTTGATTCGTGAAAGCAATGACATAGACACACGGGATGGAACCGATGAGGCGGGGAATAAGCGTTCTTGCCTGCGTTTGCACGCTGCTCGGCGCATCGTATTTCGCGATCAGCAAATGGGGCATTCGGCACGAAAGCCTGAACCTGTTCGACGAGGCGCGGCAGCGCCCCGTCACGGTCGATATTGCCGAGCGCGTCGACTACGACATGAAGGCCAATGCCGGCTACTGGAAGCTTCCGGTCGCCATCATCAGCAATGGCAACACCGTCAGGAACACCGAATATTCGTTCCTGGCGAACGTCTTTGCCGCCAGGGGCTATCTGGTCGCTAGCATCCAGCAGGACCTTCCGAGCGATCCGCCACTCATGACCAAGGTCGGACTGCCCTATGTCGGCCGCCTTGCGGTCTACGAGAAGGGCGAAGCCAACATCCTCTTTGTGCTGGAGCAGCTCAAGAAGCTGCATCCCAACGCCGACTACGATCATTTGACGATGGTCGGCCACTCCAACGGCGGCGACACGGCGATGTACTTCGCCATGCAGCATCCAAAACTGGTGTCGAAGATCGTCACGCTGGACAATCTGCGCGTGCCCTTCGTGCTCCGCGACAAGCTGAAGATCCTGTCCTTCCGCTCCAGGGATCCGCAGTTCAAGACCGATCCCGGCGTCGTTCCGACCCCTGAGCAATGCGAGAAGCGTGGCATCGACATCGTCCAGACACCTTATCAGCACACCTGGATGAGCGACCGCGGCCCCGACCAGGCTAAGGAGGCGATCCAGGCGACGCTCGACACCTTCCTCGGCGGCACCGACGTCAGCAAACTGGCCTTGCTCGCCAGCGATCATCCGACGACCGTCCGGGACGACGGCATGCCGCTGCCGTAGCAAGGCGCGGGCTTGACCCGCGCGGCCGTCAATAAGACTGTTCCTGTCAGGGCCACCACCTCAGACAGGAACGACAGATGTACTATGCCCCCGACGATCTCTCCCAGCGCGAACGCTACAAGGTGCTGACCGGCTTCGTGCTGCCGCGGCCGATCGCCTGGGTGACCTCGGTCGGCGAGACCGGCGTCGTGAACGCCGCGCCCTTCTCCTTCTTCAACGTGTTCTGCGAAGACCCGCCGCTCTGCATGTTTGCCGTCAACAACCGCGGCGACGGGCGGCCGAAGGACACTCTGGTCAACATCCGTCGCACTGGCGAGTTCGTGGTCCATCTCACCGACGAGCCGCTCGCGCGCGCCATGCACGAGACGAGCGGCGACTTTCCTCCCGAGATCGGCGAGCCGGGTTATCTCGGGCTGAAGCTCGCGGCGTCGGTCAAGGTCGCAGCGCCGCGGCTCGCCGACGCGCCCTGGGCGATGGAATGCCGGACCTGGAAGACGATCGACGTCAACGGCGATCGGGTGCTCATCATGGGCGAAGGAATCAGCTTCTATATCCGCGACGAGCTGTGGGACACAGCGACGATGCGCGTGCACATGGAGCGCTATCACCCCGTCGGGCGCATGTTCGCGGACCGCTATTGCCGCACCGACGACCGCCTGGTGTTTCCGGCGGCGGAGGGCGCAAAGGTCTAGGGTGGGCAAAGGCGCGCTTGCGCCGTACCCATCACAGCAAGAAATGGTGGGCACGCTTCGCTGTGCCCACCCCACAGACTACGACGACCGCTTACTGCGGCTTCTTCGGCGCCGGGCCGCTCTTGTTTCCCGGCAACCCCTTGACGTTGGCGGCGTCCTGGTCCTTCACCGTCTGGTCGTTGCTGGTCGCAGCCGACCCCACCGTGCCCTTCTGCGCGGGCGGGCCGTTCTTGTTTCCCGGAGCTCCCTGGATTCCGGCACCGGAGTTCTGCGAGCTCGGAACCGAGACGTCCGGTTTGTTTTGTGCCGACGCCGCAACGACCGACATCGCCAGCATCACCGCACCAACGCTCACCATCATCTTCATGACGTCCACCTCCATGGCAGCACCCACGGCTTTCGAAACGTCCGCCGCGAATGCGCGTTCCCGCGTCAGGTGAATTCCCGGACGAATTCATGCAGGCCGCGCTTGCGGCAACGTGGCGCAGCCATGGTAGGAACAAACGACAACCGTAGAGAACCGTAGGAAGGGTTTCCCTCGGGCACGGCGCATGCCCGCCTTTGCCCACGCAACGAACTGAATCTAAACTTGCGACAGCCAAGCGATGGAGACCGCGCATGCTCTTCATGGTGATCGAGCGCTTCAAGGACCGCGATCCGATTCCGGTGTACCGGCGCGTGCGCGACGCCGACGTCAAGTTTCCGGAGGGGCTCAAATATGTCGGCAGCTGGATCGAGCCGAATTTCGACCGCTGCTTCCAGCTCATGGAGTGTGATGACGCGCGCCTCCTGCAGGAATGGATTTTGAACTGCCAGGGGTTTGGCATGACCTTCGAGATCGTGCCTGTCGTGCCGAGCCAGCAGACGCGCGAGGTCGTGGCGCCGTATCTGGACCAGACGTAAGCTGCGATCATGCTCGATCTCGGTAGCATCTTTCTCGGCGCCAACCTCGTTACATACGCCATTGCCGTCGTGATGCCGACGTGGCGCTGGCTGCTCGCCCTGACACTTGTCGTCGCGGTCGTATCGTACACGGGCTGGCTTCGGCATTGGATTGCGTTGCTCCTGCCAATTGCCAATGAGGGACCAGGTGGCGGATTGGCGAGCGCGCTGGCTCTTGGGATGATCGTTACATTTGCAACCGGGGTGGTCGTACGCGGATTGACCATCCTGCTCGGGCTTCGGCGCGGCTATGTCGTCGTGATCTGCGTCGCCGGCGTCGCGCTCTCACCGGCCATCTTTGTATACGCTCCCGAGCTTATCACACGATCCAGTCAGCTGCTCAGATGGGGCAGCTCGACGGCCACCTGCCAGCCGGACCGCCTGCAGCGCTCCTCGTCCGCGGAATGTTACGGTCGTCATTGAGTGGACCCGGCCGAGGAAGCGGCATCGCAGGATCGCGAAATTTGGGGCTCGCATCACGCACAGCTTCGCTGTATCCGTCGCCCGACTGCTTGAAGACCGCCCGTCCCCCACTCCCGGACGGGC
>NZ_JAFATE010000162.1 GCF_019244115.1 Bradyrhizobium sp. | reverse complement strand
ACCTCGATCGACGAGATCGATCCCGAGATTCTCAGGACCTATGAGAAGCTCGGCATTCCCCTCCGCGAAGTCGCTGTTCTCGAAGGCGTTGAGCCGCTTCCAGGCGCAGGCGATCCGGCGACCCGCAAGATCGCGGTCGATGCCGTGTTCGATTCGGTCTCGGTTGCGACCACCTGCAAGGAAGAGCTGAAAAAGGCCGGCGTGATTTTCATGCCGATCTCGGAGGCGATCCGCGAGCAGCCCGAGCTCGTGAAGAAGTATCTCGGTTCGGTGGTGCCGACCTCGGACAATTTCTTTGCCACCTTGAACTCGGCGGTGTTCTCCGACGGCTCGTTCGTCTATGTGCCGCCGGGCGTGCGCTGTCCGATGGAGCTGTCGACCTATTTCCGTATCAACGAACGCAACACCGGCCAGTTCGAGCGCACGCTGATCATCGCCGACAAGGGCTCCTATGTGAGCTACCTCGAAGGCTGCACCGCCCCGCAGCGCGATGAAAATCAGTTGCACGCGGCTGTGGTCGAGCTCGTCGCGCTCGACGATGCCGAGATCAAATATTCGACGGTGCAGAACTGGTATCCCGGCAACTCCGAGGGCAAGGGCGGCATTTACAATTTCGTCACCAAGCGTGGCGACTGCCGCGGGCACCATTCAAAGATCTCCTGGACGCAGGTCGAGACCGGCTCTGCGATTACCTGGAAATATCCGAGCTGCATTCTGCGCGGCGATCATTCGCGCGGCGAGTTCTATTCGATCGCGATCTCCAACGGCTTTCAGCAGGTCGACAGCGGCACCAAGATGCTGCATCTCGGCAAGAACACCACGAGCAGGATCATCTCCAAGGGGATCGCGGCCGGCAAATCCCAGAACACCTATCGCGGCCTCGTCACCGCGCATCGCAAGGCCACGGGCGCGCGCAACTTCACCGCCTGCGATTCGCTCCTGATCGGCGACAAATGCGGCGCTCACACCGTGCCCTATATCGAGGCGAAGAACGCCTCGGCGACCTTCGAGCACGAGGCGACGACCTCGAAGATCTCCGAGGACGTGTTGTTCTACTGCACCCAGCGCGGGCTGTCGCAGGAAGAGGCCGTCGGCCTCGTCGTCAACGGCTTTGTCAAAGACGTGCTGCAGCAGCTGCCGATGGAGTTCGCGGTCGAGGCGCAGAAGCTGATCTCGATCTCGCTCGAGGGTAGCGTAGGCTGACAATCATGGCTCACGCGTACTGGTTCAAGCCAAAGAAATACGGCTATGGAGCAGCTCCGAACACCTGGGAAGGGTGGGCAGTCACCGCCGCTTATTGCCTTGTGGTTTGGGCAAGTGCCGCGATCCTTGCCACCCACACGGGCTCGAGAGCGATGTTGGTGGGCATGGCATCGATCATTGTTGCTGCGACGATCGCGCTTGTGGTGATTGCTGTTTGGAAAACTGATGGCCACTGGGGCCGAAATGCGGTGGCCAGGCAAGATTCGGGAAAGAACGACTGATGTCATTGCTTGAAGTCAAGAATTTGCACGTCCGTGTCGAGGAGCGCGAGATTCTCCACGGGCTCGACCTCACCGTAAATCCGGGCGAGGTGCATGCGATCATGGGGCCGAACGGCTCCGGCAAGTCGACGCTCTCGCATGTCATCGCCGGCAAGCCCGGTTACGAGGTCACCGACGGCGAGATCCTGTTCAAGGGCGAAAACCTCCTGGAGATGGCGCCGGACGAGCGTGCGGCCAAGGGCGTGTTCTTGGCGTTCCAATATCCGGTCGAAATTCCCGGCGTGACCAGCATGAATTTCCTGCACACGGCGTACAATGCCCAGCGCAAGGCGCGCGGTGAGGGCGAACTCATGGCGCCCAACTTCTTGAAGAAGGTGCGCGAGGTCGCAAAATCGCTGAACATCCCGCTGGACATGCTCAAGCGCGGCGTCAATGTCGGCTTTTCCGGCGGCGAGAAGAAGCGCAACGAGATCTTGCAGATGGCGCTGTTCGAGCCGGCGCTGTGCATCCTGGACGAGATGGATTCCGGCCTCGACATCGACGCGCTGCGGCTCGCCGCCGACGGCGTCAACGCGCTGCGTTCGCCCGACCGGGCGATGGTCGTGATCACGCACTATCAGCGTCTGCTGAACTACATCATCCCCGATGTCGTGCACGTGATGTCGAAAGGCCGCGTCGTGAAGAGCGGCGGCAAGGAGCTGGCGCTTGAGCTCGAGGAAAGCGGCTACGCGCAGTTCGAGGACGCGGCCTGAGGGCAAAGGCGGATTTTGCGATGAACCTTGTGTTGGCAAAGACCGATACGGAGCGCGGCTCGAGCGATATTTTCACGCTGGCCCGCGATCGGCTGCCC
>NZ_JAFATE010000905.1 GCF_019244115.1 Bradyrhizobium sp. | reverse complement strand
GAACCTGGAGTTCCCGTACAAGAAGCCGAAGAGGGGAGAACTGAACGACGAGGAGAAGGAATACAATCGGGGGCTCAGCTCGTTCCGGGTCAGGGTGGAGCACCGGATCGGGCGGGTGAAACGTTTCAGGATCGTCTCCGAGCGGTTTCGAAATCCGCTGAGGACACACGACACCAAGGTATCCATCGTCGCGGGCCTCGTGAACCTCGAAGACGGCTTCGGTCCGTTCTGAAGGGGCCGCGAGAGACAAAAGGCATGCCCGGCTCAGGAAAACAGGTCAGGCGACTTTCGCAATAGGTCTATTCAACCGCAAGCAAGCGGCCAAATGGGCTACAATAATGCATCCTATAGCACCGAAGTGGCGGGCGTGGACAAGATCCGTGATCTGCTGCTCGGCAATCAAATGCAAGATTACGATCGCCGCTTCTCTCTGCTCGAAGAGCGATTTCTGCAGCGCTTTCGGGAAATCGAGTCTGAGATGACACACAAGCTCAGCTCTCTCGAATCGAGCGCAAAGAAGCAGATGGAATCCTTTACAGCCGAGCTGCGCGAAGAAAAAGATCTGCGCATCGATGCCAACAAGGAGATCGAGCGGGTAGAGCGCGAGCACAATGACGCGGTTGAAAAGCGTCTGCGCTCGACGTCAGACCAGTTGAGCCGGCTCGAGCGCGAGCAGAACGACCGCTTGACTCAAGAGGTGCAGTTGCTGCGCGAGGAAATAAGGCGCAGGCACGAGGACCTGCAGCACACGATCGAGAAGATGTTCGCCGAGCTGAACGGCGTCAAAACCGATCGTAATTTGCTCGCCAGCTTGTTCGTCGAGGTCGCCCGATGCCTGAACCAGGACATCGGACCAAAGAGCGCCGGCAGGAGCGCCATCGAGCCCCCGCGCGGTTGGGTGCCCAGCTGATCGGCCCAACGCGTTGAGCACATCCGCCGCCGATACGCTTGAAGCGCTCGTTCGTCCCTTCGCAGGCGATCCAGGTATCGATCGTAAAGGGCTTGCTGGGCTCCTGGTCGAGCTCGTGCGGAACGTCGAGCCACGCTTCTGTGAAGAGCCGATCGGGGTGCGCCCAATCGATCCCCGGCTTGAACAGCTGCGGACCTTGCTGTTCGAGCGCGAGCTCGAATTACTGTCACGGCTGAGCGAGGTCATAGACGATCCCGAGCAGCTCGCGATCACGGTCGCGCGCATTTTGCCCACAGCGATTGCTCAGGTGTCGAGCGACGCGCGGCTCGGGGAGGTGTTGGCCCCGGCTTTGGAGAAGGCAACGCAAAGCTCGATCCGAAGTGATCCGCGGACGCTGCTCAATATCCTTTATCCGCTGATCGTCCCGGCGATCCGCAAATCGATCTGGGAGGCGATTGACGAGACCTTCCAATCGCTCAATCAATCGCTGAAGTACAGCCTCACTTGGAGCGGGCTCAAATGGCGCTGGGAGGCTTGGCGCACCGGCACTCCCTTCGCCGAGGTCGTGCTCAGGCACACGCTCATCTATCAGGTCGAGCACGTCTTTCTTATCCACCGTGATACGGGGCTGTTGATCTCCCATGCCGCGGCGGATAATGCAGTGGGCCAGGACCCGCAGCTGGTTTCGTCGATGCTGATCGCGATCCAGGATTTCGTGCGGGATTCCTTCAGCGGTGCCGAGCAACAGGGGCTCGATACGGCCCGGCTGGGAGAGCTCTGGCTGTGGTCCGAGCCGGGGCCCATCGCGACCTTGGCCGCGGTGATCCGAGGCAATCCGCCGGAAGGCTTGCACGAAACGTTGCGCGGCATCCTGTCGCGGATCCACGACGAGCGCCGACATGCGCTCGAGAGCTTCGACGGCGATAGCTCCCACTTCGCCGATGTCGAGGCAAATTTGAGGGAATGCGTCGCTCTCGAGCAGCACGCGCCACAAGCTGCAGAACGCGGCTTTCCATGGTTCGCCGCTCTGGTCGGGTTGGTATTGCTGGCACTCGTGGGAGCAGGGGGCGTGCGGTGGTGGCAGAACGAGCGGGCCTGGGAATACACGCAACAGCTGCAGCAGGCCAAGCAGCGGATCTGGGACGGCTACGTCGCGCGGCTAAGAGCGCGGCTAAGAGCGCAACCCGGCATCGTGATCACCGAGGTCGGGCAGCAGGACGGCAAGTTTCTGGTCGCCGGATTGCGCGATCCGCTCGCAGTCGACCCACAATTGTTGCTCCGCCACGCGGGGATCGACCCCGCCGCTGTCGTCAGCCATTGGGAGCTTTATCAGGGGCTTGATCCGGCGTTTGTGTTAAAGCGGGTGCAGGCTTCGCTTGACCCGCCGCCGACCGTGACGCTCACACTCGATGGCGATCACATCGTGGCTCGGGGATCGGCACCGTTCACCTGGATCGAGCGCGTGCGCATCGCGAGCCGGATGTTGCCAGCGGGGGGACCCAATCTCGATCTCTCTCGGGTATCGGACGTCTATCAAGGGGCGATCGGCAAGCTGAGCGAGGCTATCCAGTCGCACGAGATTCATTTCAATTTCAACCAGGCGCTGCCGGCAGCGGGGCAGGACGTCGTGCTCGATCAGCTGGCAGGGGAGCTGAAAAAGCTCGCATCCTTGGCGTCCGCTATGCGAGTGGCTGCGAGGGTGACGGTCACCGGGCATTCAGACGAAACCGGCAGCGATGCGTTCAATCTTTCGCTGAGCTTGGCGCGGGCCGAAGCTGTCCGCGCACTGCTGAAGAAGCGCGGCGTCGATCCCGATATGCTCGCGGTGCGCGGCGCCGGTGCGCTCGAGCCGCTGGAGCCGGCCTCCTCCGAGGCCGCACGCTCGGCCAACCGCCGGGTTTTATTCAAAGCCGAGATCGAGGAACAGCGATGATCGCTACGCAGCAGAAGAAGGTCTGCATGCTCGGTGCTTTCTCGGTCGGCAAGACCAGCCTGGTCAAGCGCTTCGTCCAGAGCATCTTTTCCGAGACCTATCTGACCACGGTTGGCGTCAAAATCGACAAGAAGAATGTCGTGCTATCCGATCGGATTGTGACCCTGATCCTGTGGGATCTGGCGGGCGAGGACGACATCGCCTCGCTCCGCATGAGCTATCTGCGGGGCTCTGCCGGATATGTGCTGGTCGCCGACGGGACCCGGCCCTCGACCCTCGAGATCGCGCTGTCGCTGCGTTGACGGGTTGAAGCGGATTTCGGCGCCCTGCCATTCGTGTTGCTGGTGAACAAAAGCGATCTTCGGGAAGAGTGGGCAATCTCTGACAAGGACGTCGAGGGGCTTCAGGGAAATGGCTGGTGGGTGCAGTCGACGAGCGCACGAACCGGGGAGGGCGTCGAGGATGCTTTCAAGGCGCTCGCCGAGCGCGTTGCGCGCTGAGTCATGGCAGGCCTCCCCGCAACCGTCGCCAAGCGGCTGCAAGCGTTGATCTATGATGAGCGGGCGGTGGCCTATCTGCAGGTTGATGCCGGGCTCACCCTGGTCGGCGCCGGCGGGCATCTCGAGGCTTATGGGCTGGCGGGTTTGCAGCTGGGCGAGCCGGCCACCGAGCAGGCCTTCTTTCTTGAAGGGCTTCTCCCGCTGGTCGAGTCGCCCTATGTCGTGCCCGCGATGGAGCTCGCGAGCGGCCGTGCGGCCGATCTTCATT
>NZ_JAFATE010000817.1 GCF_019244115.1 Bradyrhizobium sp. | reverse complement strand
GATCGCGGCCCTGACCTCGTCCTCCGACATCTGCTTCGGCAGATAGGCCGAGATGACCGCGATCTCCTCACGCTCCTGCGCGGCGAGTTCGGCGCGACCGCCCTTGTCATAGAGCTCGACCGCCTCCTGGCGCTGCTTGATCATCTTTTGCAGCACGCCGAGCAGGTCGGCATCCGACAGCGGCGGCTTGCCCTGCCCGCGCGCGTCGATGTCGGCGTTCTTGATGGTCGAATTCACCATGCGCAGCGTCGAGAGTTTTCGCTCGTCCTTGGCTTTCATCGCCTCCTTCACGGCGGTGTTGATGTCATCGCGCAGCATGGTCAAACCCTTTTCAAGTGCGTAGCCTGCTGATCTAGGCCGTTCCGGGCCGATAAACAACCGAACTTCCCGCTTGCGACGAGAAACTGGAAGATCCGCCGTGACAACCTCCCGAGAGATCAGACTGCTTACGCCGGCCGATGCGCCGGTCTTTCGCGACATCCGCCTTGATGGTTTGCGGCAGAACCCGCACGCATTCCTCGCCACATTCGAGCTAGAAAACGCGATGCCGATATCAAGGTTCGAGGAGAGGACTTTGACCAGCAGCGTGTTTGGCGCCTTTGTTGACGGCGAGTTGCTCGGGGTCGCCGGCTATCGACAGCAGGACGGCGTCAAGGAGAGCCACAAGGCCATCCTGTGGGGCATGTATGTGCGGCCAAAGGGCCGCAATCGCGGCCTCGGTCAGGACCTGATCGAGGCCATTGTCGCGCACGCGTCCGGGAGCATCGAGCAGTTGAAACTGGTCGTGACAAGCGGCAACGAGCCCGCTCACCGGCTCTATCGCAGACTGGGATTTTCCGAATATGGCCGGGAAATAAGGGCCTTGAAGCATGATGGCCGGTATTTTGACGACATCCTGATGGTCAGGTTCCTGGCTGCGGGTTGATCGGCCCATTTGCGGGAAACGCATGTGGGTTGGCCGCTTTACCGCTTTGACGGCGGCCATTTGCCCGACTATGTAGGGGCCTCATGACACACATCGAAAACGACGCCGCCTGGCCGGACCTCAAGCCGACCGCGCTCCTCGTGCTCGCCGACGGCACGGTGCTGGAAGGTTTTGGGCTCGGCGCCGAAGGCCACGCCGTGGGCGAGGTCTGCTTCAACACCGCGATGACCGGCTACGAGGAGATTTTGACCGATCCCTCTTATGCCGGACAGATCATCACCTTCACCTTCCCGCATATCGGCAATGTCGGCACCAACGAGGACGATATCGAGACCGTGAACATGGCCGCAACGCCCGGCGCGCGCGGCGTGATCCTGCGCACCGCCATATCAGATCCCTCGAACTATCGCGCCACCCGTCATCTCGACCAGTGGCTGAAGGCGCGGGGCATCATCGGGCTGTCAGGCATCGATACCCGCGCGCTGACCGCGCTGATCCGCAGCAAGGGCATGCCCAACGCGGTGATCGCCCATGCCAAGGACGGCAAGTTCGACCTGCATGGCCTCAAGGAAGAGGCGCGCGAATGGCCGGGGCTCGAAGGCATGGACCTCGTGCCGATGGTCACCTCCGGCCAGCGTTTTACCTGGGACGAGACCCCCTGGGTGTGGAACGAGGGCTTTGGCCGGCAGACCACGCCGGAGTTCAACGTCGTCGTCGTCGACTACGGCATCAAGCGCAACATCCTGCGGCTGCTCGCCGGCGTCGGCTGCAAGGTCACCGTGGTGCCGGCGACCACCTCGGCCGAAGACATTTTGGCGCTGAAGCCGGACGGCGTGTTCTTGAGCAACGGGCCCGGCGATCCCGCAGCGACCGGCAAATATGCCGTGCCGGTGATCAAGAGCGTGATCTCCTCGGGCACGCCGACCTTCGGCATCTGCCTCGGCCACCAGATGCTCGGACTCGCGGTCGGCGCGAAGACGATGAAGATGCATCAGGGCCATCACGGCGCCAATCATCCGGTGAAAGACGAGACCACCGGCAAGGTCGAGATCACCTCGATGAACCACGGTTTTGCGGTCGACCAGGCGACGCTGCCGAAAGGCGCGACGCAGACCCATGTCTCGCTGTTCGACGGCTCCAATTGCGGCATCGCGCTCGACGACAGGCCGGTGTTCTCCGTGCAGTATCACCCCGAGGCCTCGCCGGGCCCGCGCGACTCGCACTATCTCTTTCAGCGCTTCGCCGAGTTGATGCGCGCAAACAAAAGGGCTTAAGGCGCCGTCATTGCGAGCGAAGCGAAGCAATCCAGACTGTCGCCGCGGACATAGCCTGGATTGCTTCGGCGCAAGCGCGCCTCGCAATGACGGCCCGTGCAGGACCTGGCGCGCTTCCACCCGTTTGGACGGGAACATCAGCGGCTGACACCGGGTTGAAACGGCGGATCGTTTTTCGCGGGAGAACCGCCATGCTGACCGTCAAGGAGAAAATCCAGCCGCTCGCCATCGTCTTCGGGGACGACGGGCTGGTGCCGAACAATCCGATGCCGTTTTTGGTCTACAAGGGCGCGCTCGATTTCGATGGCGCCGAGCCGGAAGCCGCGATCGAAAAACTGTTCGGCGCCCATGGTTGGGGCGACATGTGGCGCAACGGCATTTTCGACTATCTGCACTATCATTCAACCGTGCACGAGGCGCTCGGCATCGCCCGCGGACATGCGCGGGTGCGCTTTGGCGGCGACGCGGGTCGGGAGATTGATGTTGCGGCCGGCGACGTCGCGATCCTGCCCGCCGGGACCGGACATCAGTGCCTCCTGGCGAGTAACGATTTCGCCGTGGTCGGCGCCTATCCGCCGGGGCCGAAAATGCAGATCACCCGGCCGACGCCGGAAAATCACGCGAAAGCGTTGATATCGATTCCGCAAGTGCCGCTGCCGACGACCGATCCGGTAACGGGCAAGGGTGGTCCGCTGACGAAGCTGTGGAAGCGATCGTAAATCGTAACAAATTACAGCGTGGGCAAAGGCGCTCTTGCGGCGTGCCCACCGGGCCATCAGCGGAAGCCTGGAGGGTGGGCCGCTTCGCTTGGCCCACCGTACAGAGCAGCGCCGCTACGCCGCGTTGCTGCTTTCCTGGCGGCTCGCCTCGAACAGGAACCAGGTGCGGCGTTCGGTCTCGTCGATGAAGGTTTCGAGCAGGCCCGCGGTGCCGGAATCGTCGTGCTTCTCGCAGATCTCGTGGGCTTTGCGCATGGCGGCGGCGATGTGCTTGTTGTCTTCCATCAATTCGCGCAGCATCTGCCGCGGCGGCACATAGTCCTCGTTGTTGTCCTGGATCGTCTGCAGTTTCGAGACATGGCCGATCGAGCGCAAGGTCGTGCCGCCGAGCTTGCGGACCCGCTCGGCGAGCTGGTCGGTCGAGGCGAAAATCGCGTCCGACTGCTCGTCCAGCATCAGATGACAATCGTGAAAATGCCGGCCGCTCACATGCCAGTGAAAGTTCTTGGTCTTCAGATAGAGCGCGAACGCGTCCGCCAGCAGCACGTTGACGGCGGCTGAGATTTCCCCCACCGCATCCTTGGACAGGTCGGTCGGCGTATCGAGCTCGGGGTTGACGTTGAGGGGTTTGGTTTTTTTGGCTTCGGCTTTGCTCACGGGGACCTTCCTGTTAGGAACCAGCGCTATGGACAGGGGTGATCGGACCCGTTAACGCCGCAGCTTGAGGGCGGTTCCAGCTTCGGGGAACCGCGCGCGAGACCAGAGTGTCATGGACGAGTGGATCGATTATTACGATTCGACGCATACGATCTATGTGAGCAAGTTGCACCGTGAGCTGCATTTCAAGCTGATCGCGCGCGACATCATCGCCTATATCGACCGGCCGGATCAGGTCGTGCTGGACTATGCCTGCGGCGAAGCGCTGTCGTCGAACATGGTGGCGGACGCCTGCGGCACCCTGATCCTTGCTGAAGCAGCGCCCGGCGTGCGCGGCCGGCTGATCGCGCGCTTTGCGCCGGACACCAGGATCAAGGTGCGCTCGCTGCAGGAAGTGCGCAATATGCCGGAAAAATCCGTCGATCTGGCGGTCATGAACTCGGTCTCGCAATACATGACGGCGGACGAGCTCGATCAGGCCCTACAGGTCATCCGCCGCCTGCTGAAACCGTCGGGCCGCCTGGTGCTGGGCGATGTGCTGCGGCCGGAGGTCGGGATGTTTCGCGACGTGATCGCGCTGCTGCGCTTTGCCGCGATGCATGGCTTTTTCAGGGATGCGCTGATCGGCCTGGTCTCCACCGCGCTGTCGGACTACCGGGAGCTGCGCAAGAATCTCGGCCTGCAGCGCTATGGCGAAGCCGAGATGATCGCAAAGCTCGAACGCAATGGCCTGATCGGCACGCGGGTGCGAACCAATATCGGCTACAACCCCTGGCGCATGACCTTTGTCGCGGTCCACGCGCCGGGTGTCGAGTGATCCCCCAGGTCGTAAATTCAGTAACGGCTGGTTAGGGATAAACCGCACCTCACGTCGCTCACCGTCGCGTGATCGGTCATGATAGCATTGGCCCGGTGGCGGAAGCGTCGACGCGGGAGCGGTGCATCGCTCTTTATCCTGGTTCAAATCCAGGCCGGGCCTCCAGCCTTCGCTCGCTGCGCGAGCTTCGGCTCGGCAAGCCAGCCAAACCGTTGCCAGTATACGGTACCAGCACCCTGCCGACGCTTGCCCGGGAAGCCCGGATCGGGGCAAAACGCGGTTGACGGGTCCGTTTTCGGGGTTTCGCCGCCCCGGAATCTGGTCTAAAGACGCCCCGCGCGCGGGGCAAAGCCTCACGCAATAGCTCCAAGGGACGCGCGGACGCGCGCCCTTTTTTTGTGCCCATTTTCGCTTCCGAGACTAGATGCCCAAACGAACCGACATCTCCACGATCCTGATCATTGGCGCCGGCCCGATCGTGATCGGCCAGGCCTGCGAGTTCGACTATTCAGGCACGCAGGCGGTCAAGGCGCTGAAGGAAGAGGGTTTTCGCATCGTCCTCGTCAACTCCAACCCGGCCACCATCATGACCGATCCGGAGCTGGCCGATGCGACCTATATCGAGCCGATCACGCCTGAGATCGTCGCCAAAATCATCGAAAAGGAAAGACACGTCATCCCCGGCGGTTTTGCGCTGCTGCCGACCATGGGCGGCCAGACCGCGCTGAACTGCGCGCTGTCGCTCAGGCGCCTCGGCACCCTCGCCAAATTCGATGTCGAGATGATCGGCGCCACCGCTGACGCCATCGACAAGGCGGAAGACCGCCAGCTGTTCCGCAACGCGATGGAAAAGATCGGCCTGCAGACGCCGAAATCGCGGCTCGCCAACGCCTCCGCGCTGAAAAAATCCTATCGCGACAAATACCTCGCCGAGCGGGAAAAGCTTTCCGGCGCCGCGCTGGAAGAGCTCGATCGGCAATGGGCGCTCGGCGAGAACGAGCGGCGCAAGCGCTACCAGGAGCACGCGCTCGGCGAGGCGCTGCTGGCGCTGTCCGAAATCGGTCTGCCCGCGATCATCCGGCCGTCCTTCACCATGGGCGGCACCGGCGGCGGCATCGCCTACAACAAGGAGGAATATCTCGACATCATCGAGCGCGGCCTCGACGCCTCTCCGACCAACGAGGTCCTGATCGAGGAGAGCGTGCTCGGCTGGAAAGAGTTCGAGATGGAGGTGGTGCGCGACAAGAAGGACAATTGCATCATCGTCTGCTCGATCGAGAACCTCGACCCGATGGGCGTGCACACCGGCGACTCCATCACGGTGGCGCCGGCGCTGACCTTGACCGACAAGGAATACCAGATCATGCGTGACGCCTCGATCGCGGTGCTGCGCGAGATCGGCGTCGAAACCGGCGGCTCCAACGTGCAGTTCGGCGTCAATCCTGCTGATGGCCGCATGGTCGTGATCGAGATGAACCCGCGCGTGTCGCGCTCCTCGGCGCTCGCCTCGAAAGCGACAGGCTTTCCGATCGCCAAGGTCGCGGCAAAACTCGCGGTCGGCTACACGCTGGACGAGATCGCCAACGACATCACAGGCGGCGCGACACCGGCCTCGTTCGAGCCGACCATCGACTATGTCGTCACAAAGGTTCCGCGCTTTGCCTTTGAGAAATTTCCCGGCGCATCGAGCACGCTGACCACCTCCATGAAATCGGTCGGCGAGGTGATGGCGATCGGCCGCACCTTTCAGGAAAGCCTGCAAAAGGCGCTGCGGGGCCTCGAGACCGGCCTGACCGGCCTCGACGAGATCGAGATCGAGGGGCTCGGCCGCCACGACGACAAGAACGCGATCCGCGCGGCGCTCGGCACGCCGACGCCGAACCGCATCCTGCAGGTCGCGCAGGCGATGCGGCTCGGCTGGTCGAATGATGAGATCTTCAACTCCTGCAAGATCGATCCCTGGTTCCTCGCCGAGATGCGCGGCATCGTCGAGATGGAAGAGAAGGTGCGAAAGAACGGCCTGCCGCACAACGCGTTCGGCATGCGGACGTTGAAGGCGATGGGCTTTTCGGATGCGCGGCTGGCGGTCCTCGTGGGGAGCACCGAGGCCGAGGTCACGGCCGGGCGCCGCGCGCTCGGCGTCCGTCCGGTGTTCAAGCGCATCGACACCTGTGCCGCGGAATTCGCCTCGCCTACGGCCTACATGTATTCGACCTACGAGGCACCCTTTGCGGGAGAGCTCGCCGACGAAAGCGCGCCATCGGACAAGAACAAGGTCATCATTCTTGGCGGCGGTCCGAATCGCATCGGCCAGGGCATCGAGTTCGACTATTGCTGCTGCCATGCCTGCTTCGCGCTGCACGAGGCGGGCTATGAAAGCATCATGATCAACTGCAATCCGGAGACGGTGTCGACCGACTACGACACCGCGGACCGGCTCTATTTCGAGCCGCTGACCTCCGAGGACGTGCTGGAGATCATCGCGACCGAAAGGACGAACGGCACGCTGGCCGGCGTGATCGTGCAGTTCGGCGGCCAGACGCCGCTGAAGCTGGCGCGCGCGCTGGAGGAGGCCGACGTGCCGATCCTCGGCACCTCGCCGGAGGCGATCGACCTCGCCGAGGATCGCGACCGCTTCAAGCGCGTGCTCGACAAGCTCCGCCTGAAACAGCCGAAGAACGGCATCGCCTATTCGGTCGAGCAGGCGCGGCTGGTCGCCGCCGATCTCGGCCTGCCGCTGGTGGTCCGCCCCTCCTACGTGCTGGGCGGCCGCGCGATGCAGATCATCCGCGAGGACACCCAGCTCTCCGACTATCTGCTCGGCACGCTGCCCGAGCTGGTGCCCGCCGACGTCAAGGCGCGCTATCCGAACGACAAGACCGGGCAGATCAATACCGTGCTCGGCAAGAACCCGCTGCTGTTCGACCGCTATCTGTCGGATGCCACCGAGGTCGATGTCGATTGCCTCTGCGACGGCAAGGACACCTTCATCGTCGGCATCATGGAGCACATCGAGGAAGCCGGCATACACTCAGGCGATTCCGCCTGCTCGCTGCCGCCGCACTCCCTCGACGCCGAAACCATCACGGAGCTGGAGCGGCAGACGCGCGAGCTGGCGCTCGGCCTCGACGTGGTCGGACTGATGAACGTGCAATATGCGATCAAGGACGGCGAGATCTATGTGCTCGAGGTCAATCCGCGCGCCTCGCGCACGGTGCCCTTCGTCGCCAAGGTGATCGGCATGCCGGTCGCCAAGATCGCGGCCAGGATCATGGCGGGCGAGAAGCTCGCCGACTTCGGTTTGAAGAAGAAGCACCTCAGGCATATCGGGGTCAAGGAATCGGTCTTCCCGTTCGCCCGCTTCCCCGGTGTCGACACCGTGCTGGGGCCGGAGATGCGCTCCACCGGCGAGGTCATGGGCATCGACCGCTCCTTCGAGGTGGCGTTTGCGAAGAGCCAGCTCGGCGGTGGTACCCGCGTGCCCCGCAAGGGCACCGTGTTCGTCTCGGTGCGGGAGACCGACAAGGTCAGGATCGCGGAGGCGGTCCGCCTTCTGCACACGCATGGCTTCAAGGTGGTGGCAACCTCCGGCACGCAGCGCTTCCTCAGCGAACAGGGCGTTCCGGCCGAGAAGGTCAATAAGGTCCTGGAGGGCCGGCCGCATATCGTCGACGCCATCACCAATGGCGATATCCAGCTCGTCTTCAACACCACAGAGGGGCCGCAGGCGCTGGCCGATAGCCGCTCGTTGCGGCGCGCCGCGCTTTTGCATAAGGTGCCGTATTACACCACCCTTTCCGGGGCGGTGGCGGCAGCCCAGGGCATCCGCGCCTATCTCGGCGGGGATCTTGAGGTCCGTACCCTGCAGAGTTATTTTTCGGAAAACTGACCGCCGGCCGTGCTACACTCGCGGCCGGGCGATCGGCGATAGTGCCGGAACGGCTGGAACTCACCACCTGGGAGAAAGGTTGTTTCGGCCCCACAGAGGCCGGAACGACGAGGCTGGTGCGCTGCGCCTAAGCCCGGAAAGCCCGATTCAAGCTATCTCGTGCGCGCTGCGGGCCCTAAGGCCCGCGCGATTGAAGGACAAGAACTATGATGGAAAAGGTTCCGATGACGGCGGCAGGCCATGCCGCGCTGACGGACGAATTGAAGAAGCGGCAGTCCGTCGAGCGCCCGCGCATCATCGAGCACATCGCGGAAGCGCGCTCGCATGGCGATCTTTCGGAGAACGCGGAATATCACGCTGCCAAGGAGGAACAGTCGCACAACGAGGGCCGCATCGCCGAGCTCGAGGACAAGCTCGCGCGCGCCGACGTAATCGACATCTCGAAACTATCGGGCGACACCATCAAGTTCGGCGCGACCGTCACGCTGATCGACGAGGACACCGAAAAGAAGACGGTCTGGCAGATCGTCGGCGAAGTCGAAGCCGACGCCAAGAAGGGCAAGATCTCCATCACCTCGCCCCTCGCGCGCGCCCTGATCGGGAAGAAGAAGGGCGCCTCCGTCGAAGTCGTGACGCCGGGCGGCGCCAAAGCCTACGAGATCACCAAGGTCGAGTGGCGCTGAGTTCCAAACGCAACCTTGCCTATATGTCGGAAAAGCCGCGGTCGCCGCGGCTTTTTGTTGCGCTGCCGTTACGGTCGCATCACAGCAGTAGGGGCGACCACAAGGGTCGCCCCTACGATCTTGCGATCGTAGAGGCGACCATCCCGATCGTAGGGGCGCCCCTGGTGGGCCCCCCGCAAGGCGCAATCGTGCGCCCGATCCGTCACAAGCAGGCGATTTGTGGGCTTTGCCGCGCACATCCCGGTGACGACGAGCCGATCCTGCGTTACTGCTGACACGCGATGAATTACGGTTGAAACAGCGCACGTCAAATGCCGCTCCAGTGCAACCTGATCTCATCGCGGTCACGATCACCATGTGTCCAGATTGGGGGACTCTGAAAATGGACAAGTTTGAACAAGCGCTCACCAAGTACCAGCCGATGGCGCTCAGCCTGATGCGGTTCATCACCGGCCTCTTGCTGTTTCAGTTCGGGGTCGCAAAGATCTTCAAGTTTCCGGTGCTGCCCTATTTCGCCAACATCCCGCCGCTGATCTACGCGGCCGGACTGATCGAGCTCATCCTGGGCGCGCTGCTGATGGTCGGGCTGCTCACGCGGCCGGTTGCGTTCATCCTGGCCGGCGAGATGGCGTTTGCCTATTTTCTCGGCCACATGTTCAAGACTGGCGAGCCGGTGTTCCTGCCGCTGATCAACAATGGATCGCTCGCGATCGCGCTGTGCTTCACCTGCCTGTTCATCGCGACCGCCGGTGGCGGACCGATCAGCGTCGACGCAGCGATCGGCAGGAAGAGCTGACAATCTCCGTCATTGCGAGCGAAGCGAAGCAATCCAGAGGTCTGTCCGCGGGATAAGGCCTGGATTGCTTCGGCGCCAAGGCGCCTCGCAATGACGGCGAGGGGCCATCACCCCTTCGTCCTCACCTCCAGCGGCACGGCCGCCTCGTATTTCGAATTGTGCAGGACGAGCGAGGTCCGGACGTTGCGGACGTGAGGGGCAGCCGTTAAGTGGGTGACGAAATCCTGAAAGGTCGCCATGTCGGGCGCCACGCATTTCAGGATGAAATCCACCTCGCCCGAGAGCATCCAGCATTCGCGCACCAGGGGCTCGGCGCGCACGAACGCCTCGAACTCGCGCAAATCGGCGTCCGCCTGGCTCGACAGATGCACGGATGCAAACACCGTGACGTCGAAGCCGAGCCGGCGGGCGTCGAGCAAGCCGCGATAACCCTTGATGTAGCCTTCTTCCTCGAGAGTGCGCACCCGGCGCAGGCAGGGCGGCGGGGAAATGCCGACGCGCCTGGCGAGTTCGACATTGGTGATTCGGCCATCCGCCTGGATTTCGCTCAAGATTTTGAGGTCGATCTCGTCAAGATTCTTCGACACGGCAGACAGGGTCCTGGTTGGCACGCCGGCAGCTAGCTGCCGGCAACTGTCTTACCCCAGCTCGCGCCTTATGCGCAATTTTATTGCGCGTTCTGTCCACTGGCGGTTGTTCCAGCAGAGGAAAATTCGCCGATATGGATTGCAATTCTTGCATGGCTTCCCAGATATCCTAAATTGGACTCTGAGACTTTCGGCGGAGGTCGCGAGGCGTTTTCGGCGCATTCAGCTCTGTCGCCGCCAAAGCTTCATCGATTTAAGACCTGCCCGAGACAACCAGCCATGTCCTCTCCCATCCATGCCAAGGTCGTCATCATCGGTTCCGGTCCGGCCGGCTATACTGCGGCGATCTACGCCGCGCGCGCCATGCTCGAGCCGATCCTGATCCAGGGCATCCAGCCCGGCGGGCAGCTCACCATCACCACCGATGTCGAGAATTACCCGGGTTTTGCCGACGTGATCCAGGGCCCGTGGCTGATGGAGCAGATGGAAAAGCAGGCGGCCCATGTCGGGACAAAGATCGTCACCGATCTGGTCACCAAACTCGAACTGTCGCAGCGGCCGTTTCGCCTGACCTGCGACAGCGGTGATGTGTATCTGGCCGAAACCGTCATTCTCGCCACCGGCGCGCAGGCCCGCTGGCTGGGCCTGCCCTCCGAGGAGAAGTTCAAAGGTTTTGGCGTTTCGGCCTGCGCCACCTGCGACGGTTTCTTCTATCGCGGCAAGGAGGTCGTCGTGGTCGGCGGCGGCAACACCGCGGTGGAAGAGGCGCTGTTCCTGACCAATTTCGCTTCGACGGTCACGATCGTGCATCGCCGCGATCACTTCCGCGCCGAGCGCATCCTGCAGGAGCGGCTGTTCAAGAATCCGAA
>NZ_JAFATE010000760.1 GCF_019244115.1 Bradyrhizobium sp. | reverse complement strand
GATCGGCATTTCGCTGCCGACCTTCCTGATCGGCATCCTCCTGATCTACCTGTTCGCCGTTGTGCTGGGCTGGCTGCCCTCGTTCGGCCGCGGCGAGACCGTGCGGATCGGCTGGTGGAGCACCGGCCTCCTCACCGTCTCCGGGTTAAAGGCGCTGATCATGCCCTCGATCACGCTTGGCCTGTTCCAGATGACGCTGATCATGCGGTTGGTCCGCGCCGAGATGCTCGAGGTGCTGCGCACCGACTATATCCGCTTCGCCCGTGCCCGAGGCCTGACCACCCGGGCGATCCATTTCGGCCATGCCTTGAGGAACACGCTCATTCCGGTCATCACGGTGGCGGGACTGCAGTTTGGCTCGGTTATTGCATTCGCGATCATCACCGAAACCGTGTTCCAATGGCCCGGCATGGGTCTGCTTTTCGTCCAGGCCGTGCAGAACGTCGATATCCCGATCATGGCCGCGTATCTCTTGATGGTGTCCCTGATCTTCGTCACAATCAACCTGGTGGTTGATATCCTCTACACCGTGGTCGACCCGCGCCTGCGTTCGACCATCAGCCGACCGGCGTAGTTCCGGAAAATGAGCCCATGAGCGATGCCGCCCTTCCGAGCAAGCCCGAGACCAGCACTTCGCGCGCCGGCTCCTCGTCCAACGGCCGGCTCAAGCGCCTGGTTGAAGGCGACCTGTTCTACTCCTTCCGCCGCTCCCGCCTTACCATGCTCGCCGCGGCGATCACGGCCCTGTTCTTTCTCGCCGCGATCTTCGCTCCCCTGCTTTCGGTCCAAAACCCGTTCGACCCGGCGCAGCTGCAATTGATGAACTCGCGCATCGCGCCGCTCTGGACCGCTGACGGCCAGAGCCCGTTCCTGCTCGGCACCGACGAGCAGGGCCGCGACGTGCTGTCGGCGATCCTTTATGGCCTCCGAATCTCACTCGTGGTCGGCGTGCTCGGCGTGCTGGTCTCCGGCGCGCTCGGCATCGCGCTCGGCCTCGTGGCCGGCTATTTTGGCGGCGCCATCGACGGCCTGATCATGCGGGTTGCCGACGTGCAGCTCACCTTCCCCGCCATCCTGATCGCGCTGCTGGTCGACGGCATCGCCAAATCGGTGTTCGGCGACCGGCTCGACGCGGCGAGCATGCTGATCGTGCTGGTGATCGCGATCGGCCTCAGTTTTTGGGTGCAATATGCCCGCACGGTGCGCGGCTCAGTGCTGGTCGAGAAGAACAAGGATTACGTTGCGGCCGCCCGGCTGATCGGCCTGCCGGCGCCGGTGATCATGATGCGCCATGTGCTGCCCAACACAATGGGCCCGGTGCTCGTGATCGCAACCATCAACCTCGCGCTCGCGATCATCACCGAGGCGACGCTGTCGTTCCTCGGCTCCGGGATGCCCGACACCATGCCCTCGCTCGGCACGCTGATCCGGATCGGCAACAACTATCTGTTTTCCGGCGAATGGTGGATCGTCGCCTTTCCCGGCATCGCACTCGCCGCCCTGATCCTGTCGATCAACCTGCTCGGCGACTGGCTGCGCGAGGCGCTCAATCCGAAACTGCGATGAAGACTGATGGGATCAGAGCAAGCTCTTGCCGCGAATGCGATGCCACATCTCCTCATGCGAAGAGAACGCTCATGATGGGGGCGGCCAAGAACATATCAGGGAGGGGTGGTCGCGCCACGTCCATCACTCGTCATGCCCGGCCTTGTGCCGGGCATCCACGCCTTTCTTTTCTATGGCCTTCAAAGACGTGGATGGCCGGGACAAGCCCGGCCATGACGACGAGGAAACCTTGGCGCCAAGATCGGCTGGCGTCATATGCGATTGCTCCTTTCCCTAGTCGGAGAGGTGTAGACGGCCCTCGAAGCGTCGCAACATGACCGAACCGGTGCTCTCCGTGCGCAACCTCAAGGTGGAGTTTGCCACCCGTCGTGAAAGTTTGCGCGCGATCGATGGCATCTCCTTCGATATCGCCAAGGGCGAAGTGCTGGGCGTGGTCGGCGAATCCGGCGCCGGCAAATCAGTCACAGGGCTCGCCGTGATCGGCTTGATCGACCCTCCGGGCCGCATCGCTGGCGGCGAGATCCGCCTGTCCGGCCTGCGCATCGACGATCTGCCGCCGGAGGAGATGCGAAAAATCCGCGGCAAGCGGATCGGAATGATCTTCCAGGACCCGCTGACCAGCCTCAATCCGCTCTACCGGATCGGCGACCAGATCGTCGAGACCATCAAGACCCACACCAGCCTGTCCGACTCGTTCGCGCGAAAACGCGCCATCGACCTGCTCGCCGAAGTCGGCATTCCCGCGCCGGACAAGCGCATCGACGGCTACCCGCATGAATTCTCCGGCGGCATGCGCCAGCGCGTCGTGATCGCGCTCGCGCTCTGCGCCGAGCCCGAGCTGATCATCGCCGACGAGCCGACCACGGCGCTCGACGTCTCAGTGCAGGCCCAGATCATCGCGCTGATCAAGCGGCTTGGCCGCGACCACGGCACCGCCGTGATGCTGGTGACCCATGACATGGGCGTGATCGCCGAGACCTGCGACCGCGTCGCGGTGATGTATTCCGGCCGTATCGCCGAGATCGGCCCGGTGCAGGAGGTGATCCGCAATCCGCTGCACCCCTATGCCAAGGGGTTGATGGGCGCAATCCCGACGCTCGCGGGCGACGCTCACCGCCTGATCCAGATTCCCGGCGCGATGCCGCGGCTGTCGGCAATCCCCAGAGGGTGCCCGTTCAATCCGCGCTGTGCCCAGGCCTTCGAGCGCTGCACCATCGAGCGGCCCGAGCCGATCCGAAAGGACACCCAGGCCGTCGCCTGCCACCTGTTCGACGTCACGGAGAGCGCGGCATGACCGCTCCGTTCGTCGAGGTG
>NZ_JAFATE010000640.1 GCF_019244115.1 Bradyrhizobium sp. | reverse complement strand
ACCTCGATCTGACGGACGCGCTCGCGCGACACGCCGAACTCGGCCGCCAGGTCTTCCAGCGTCATCGGCTCGTCGGCCAGGCGCCGCGCCTCGAAGATGCGGCGTTCCCGGGCGTTGAGCACGCCCATCGCGCCGGTCAACGCATCGCGGCGATGGTCGTATTCCTCGCTCTCCGCCATGATGGCTTCCTGGTTGGGCGCGGTGTCGACCAGCCAGTCCTGCCATTCGCCGGCCTCGCCATCGTCGCGGATCGGCGCGTTCAGCGACGCGTCGCCACCGAGGCGGCGGTTCATGTCGACGACGTCCTGATCCGTCACGCCAAGGCGCTTGGCGATCGTCCTCACCTGATCGGGGTGCAGGTCGCCCTCATCCAGCGCATTGATCCGGCTCTTGGCCTTGCGCAGGTTGAAGAAGAGTTTTTTCTGGTTCGCCGTGGTGCCCATTTTCACGAGCGACCAGGATCTCAGAATGTACTCTTGTATTGACGCCTTGATCCACCACATGGCGTATGTGGCGAGACGGAAGCCTTTGTCGGGCTCGAACCGTTTCACCGCCTGCATCAGGCCGACATTGCCCTCCGAGACGACCTCGGAAATCGGCAAACCGTAGCCGCGATAGCCCATGGCGATCTTGGCCACGAGCCTGAGGTGGCTGGTGACTAACCTATGCGCCGCGTCGCGATCGTCATGCTCGCGCCAACGCTTGGCGAGCATGTATTCCTCCTGCGGTTCCAGCATGGGGAACTTGCGGATCTCGGCGAGGTATCTTGATAGACCGGATTCTCCATTGAGAACCGGCAAAGTAGCTGTGCGGGCCATTCAGCGCCCTCCAGTTGGTTCAGGTCCCCGATAGCGGCGGGCCTGGCAGGCGGCCGCTTGGTTAAAGCCGGCCGTTCTGCGATGTTCCGCGTTGGATGTTCAACGCACCTGCAACATTACACCAAATGGCCTTCGATAGGGAAGGATTGCTGACGTCACGTCCCCGTGTGGCTGCTATAACCGCTTGGTATAATTAGGATTTTCTGAGGGCCCTGCGTCATAGCGCCGCTTCCAAAGCGCGCTGTAGGGTCAACAAATCCTTGGGCAGAATCGATTCCCAATGCAGGATCTCGCCTGTTCGCGGGTGCTGAATTACCAATAGGTAGGCATGCAGGGCCTGGCGGGCAAGGGCGCCGAGGGCCGCCTGTGCCTGCGGCCCAAGGTGAACAGCCTTGGTCTTGAAGTGCGGTCCGTAAACGGCGTCGCCGAGCAACGGGTGACCTGTGTGGGCGAGGTGGACCCGGATCTGATGCGTGCGTCCGGTCTCCAGCCGCAGCGCGAGCAGGGAGGCGACGCCCTTGCCGTCGCGTCCGTTGAAGGTCTCGCTGATCTCCCAATGCGTGATGGCCTCGCGGCCGCCTTCGCGCACAGCCATTTTCTCCCGCGCGTGCGGGTGGCGGTCGATCGGCGCGCTGATCGTACCGTGCGGCCGGTTGGGGACCCCCCAGGCGAAGGCGAGATAACCGCGCTGCATCGCGCCGGTGCGGCCATGATCGGCGAACTGCGCCGTCAGCGAACGATGCGCGAGGTCGTTCTTGGCCACCACCATCAGCCCCGAGGTGTCCTTGTCCAGCCGGTGCACGATGCCCGGCCGCCTGACGCCGCCGATGCCGGACAGGCTCGCGCCGCAATGCGCGATCAGCGCATTCACCAGCGTCCCGCTCTCGTGGCCGGCGGCCGGGTGGACCACGAGGCCCGCAGGCTTGTCGATGACGATGATGTCGTCGTCCTCATAGACGATATCGAGCGCAATGGCTTCGGCCTGGGGCTCGGCAGGCGCCGCCTCGGGCAGGTCGATTGTAATCGTATCGCCGTGCCCGACATGATAAGCGGGGTCGCGGATGGGGGCGGTTCCGACCTGCACGCGGCCGTCCAGGATCAGGGCTTTCAGCCGCGAGCGCGACAGGTCCGGCAGGCGCACGGCCAGCACGCGATCGAGCCGGGCCGATCCCTCGTCGCCTGCGACGATGACCGAACGCCTGTCTGGACACTCTTGATCCGAATCTTGGGATGAGACCTGCATGACCGATACTGCTTTGCCCGAACCGACCCGCGAACAGGCCCTGCTGTTTGCGCGGGTGCGGCGGATGATGCTGATTGCGGGCCTGACCACGGCCTTGGCGATCTCGGCCGTGCTGACCGCCATCGGCTATCGCCTTTTTCACGAGGAGGGAAGTCCGGGGGCGGCCGATGTCACGGCGGTGCTGCCGAAGGGCGCCAAGATCATGGCCGCCGCGGTGGCCGGCGACCGGCTGGTGGTGACGCTGGATGTCGGTGGGATGACCGAAATCCACACCTTCGACGCCCATACGTTAAAACCGGCCGGGCGGCTGCGCTTCAGCTGGGAACCCTGATTTCGCCGGATCTCTGGGCCCACCTGGCCGGCGACCACGGATCAACCAAATGACGGGATCATGGGCCGCCGCGCCCGCAGCGCCTTGCGGTCAACCGATTTCGATTGTATGTCCTGAAACCTCGTGAATGCTCCCATCGTCTAGCGGTTAGGACGCGGCCCTCTCAAGGCTGAAACAGGGGTTCGATTCCCCTTGGGAGCGCCATCGATAGTGCGCTTCACAGTCGCGTCCCGAATATTCTCTTTTGGGGAGTTTGGTCCATGCGCATTCAAATCTTATCTATCACCTTTTTCGCGTTCCTGTCGGCCTCTAATGCCTTCGCGGATGTTGAAAACGATGGCTGGTTCTTGAAAACCTTTATCTTGAAATATATGCGCCCTGTGGCCAAGCCCGCCGAGCCCTATGAGCTCAACACGGGCGTTACTGGTGGAATGTCGGCCGATCGCGCGGTTTATGTGCAAGGAGAGAATGTCGGCCAGCACTGGGCTTCTGCGCAGCGTGTGGTTTCGCTGGTCACTTGGCGGGGGAGGCGGGCGCAAGTCACGCTTCGGCTTAAAAACGAAGGCGGTATTGGCTCCAATCTGGCGATGGTCGTG
>NZ_JAFATE010000543.1 GCF_019244115.1 Bradyrhizobium sp. | reverse complement strand
CGCGAAGATCCAGTCGGGAGCCGGCCTGCTGCCGCGCGACTGCACGATCACGGATATCTCGTCGGGCGGCGTGAAGGTGGTCGCCGAATATCTCGAGATCCCCCCGCTCTTCACCATCATCTTCTCCACCGGCGACTCGCGGCAGTGCCGCCTCGCGTGGCGGATTGGCTGCGAATTCGGCGCCGAGTTCGTCGACTAGATCCGCAGTCCGGTCCACACAACGCAGCACGAGCAGGACCTGCCTCGTCTCGAAGAGTGGCGCGTTCGCCGCTTTAACCGGAAGTTAGGGCTAATATGGTGAACGTCTCTGACCTTTCGTTGCCGGCCAGAGTTCGAAGTCCATGTTCCCGCGTTTGCCCGGACAAGCCCGCCTGACGCCGCTCGCGTCAGCGGCAGCATCCGTAGTCCTCGTATTGGCGCTGTGCAGCTGCCAGACCACGGCAACATCCGATATCACCGGCTCGCTTGGAGAACAGGGCGAGGCAAGTGCCTCCGCCGATCCGCGGCGCGACGTCGAGCTTTACCGCGACCGCTATCGTGCCAATCCCAAAGACCCCGAACTGGTGCTGCAATACGGCAAGGCACTGCGGGCCACCGGTGAACGGTCGCAGGCGGTCGCGGTGCTCGAGCAGGCGAGCATCGCCAATCCCGGCAACAAGGCCCTGCTCGCTGCTTACGGACGGGCCCTGGCCGACAACGGCAATTTCGAGATGGCGTTCGACGTGCTGAGCCGCGCGCACAGCCCCGATGATCCCGACTGGCGGATCCTGTCGGCCCAGGGCGCGGTGCTCGATCAACTCGGCCGCTACGACGAGGCACGGCAATACTACGCGAGCGCGCTCAAGATCGCGCCCGATGACCCCACGGTGCTGTCCAATCTCGGCCTCTCCTATTTGCTCTCCAAGGACCTTGCGAAGTCAGAGGAAACGCTGCGGCGCGCCTACGGCCATGCCAATTCGGATCCGCGCGTGCGAATGAATCTGGCTGTCGTTGTCGGCCTGCAGGGGCGCGCGGCCGAGGCCGAGAGCATCGTGAAGGCTGGCCTGCCGGCCGCAAATGCGGCCGCCAGCGTCGCCTATCTGAAGGGACTGCTGTCGCGGAAGGACAAGGTCCGCGCTGAGGCGGAGAAGATTCCGGTCAGTGCGCCCGCGATAAAGGAAGCGCGAATGTCCGACGCCGGGCACGGAGAATAGCTCTCGATCCGTCTTCCGGGTGGACCAGCCGTCGCCGCAGCGACCACTGATGCCGATTATGCCCTTGCGCGCAACTTGTTCATGAGCGGCCCCAGCAAGGAGCCGCGCGGCTTCCTGGTTTCGCCCCGCCCCGTCAGGCGTTGCGCCATCTGCACGAACATCTTGCTGGTCGCGTGAGACGCCGAGACCTCCGCGATCATCTGGCCGTTATTGGCTGCTTCGCCGAACAGCCTGGAATCGCAGGGAATGATGGCGATCGGCTTGCTCTCGATCGTCTTGATGAATTCCTTCACCTCGATCTCGGGCCGCTTCGGCATGCCGACCTGATTGAGACAATAAAGCGGCGGCCGGTCGTTCGGCCGCGCGGCCCTCAGCACGTTCAGGATGTTCTTGGCATTGCGCAGGTTGGCAAGGTCCGGCTCGGCCACGATGACGATCTCGTCCGCGCCGATCAGGGCGCGCCGCGTCCATCCCGACCATTGGTGTGGGATGTCGAGCACGATGCAGGGCGTCGACATGCGCAGAGTGTCGAAGATCGCATCGAAAGCTTCCGCGCCGAAATCGTAGACGCGATCGAGCGTCGCCGGTGCCGCCAGCAGGCTGAGGCGATCGGTGCACTTTGCGAGCAGCCGCTCCATCAGCGCGGTGTCGGGCCGATCGGGCTGAAAAATCGCATTGGCGATGTTCTGCATCGGGTCCTGGTTGTAGTCGAGGCCCGCGGTGCCGAAAGCAAGGTCGAGATCGATCACGACGGAATCCATCGCCATGTCGCGCGCGATCGCCCAGGCGACATTGTGCGCCACCGTGGAGGCGCCGACGCCGCCCTTGGCGCCGACGACCGCAATGACGCGGCCGGTGGTGACCGTTTCCGACGCCGAGAACAGGCTCGAGATCGAGCGCAGCACGTCCATCGTCTCGATCGGTCCGACCACGTAGTCATTGACGCCGCGACGCACGAGCTCGCGGTATGGCGCGACGTCGCGCTCGCTGCCGATCACGACCACACGGGTTCCCGGATCGCACACGGACGCCAGTTCGTCGAGGTCGGCCAGCACGTCGCTGCGATCGCTGGTCTCCAGGATGATGACGTTCGGCGTCGGCATCGAATGATAGGCTTCGATCGCCGCCGCTGCGCCGCCCCTCTTGACCGTCAGATGCGCTTTGCTGAAACGACGGTCGGCGCCGGCCGCCAGCACGACGGCAGCGGTTTCGTCGCTCTCGCAAAATGCCTGCACCGAAATGCGCGGCACCGGGGCGATGTAGTCGTCCGTAGACGGCACGTCGTCGGCGTGCTGCTCGTGATCCTGGCGCACGGAGTTGATCATTTGCCTGTGTCGCTGAGTTTGGCCTTGTCGGTTTCGGGATAGTTGGTCGTGGTCGATTCGCCCTTGCGGTATTTCTCGAACGCCGCGTTGCGCCGCATCGTGTAAGGCGGCGTCTCGGATCGCGGCTGTTCGAGATCGGCCGGATTATCGATCATCGCGGCCAGATTGCGCTGGGTCGCGCAGCCGAAATTGTAGTACGGCCTGTTCTCGCCGTAGCCGGGGTCCATAATCGACGGACCGAGGTCCGCCGGCCACTCGCCGCAGGGACCTGCGATGGCCATGATCCGCGGATAGCTCAGCCTGATCGGCGGCAGAAAGGCCGGATCGTCAGGGCGGTATTTGCGCAGGATGATGCCGCGCGGCGGTACGCCGCCCGCGGCCAGCAGGCTGCGAATCTCACGAAAGGTCGAAGCCGCGGCACGCGCATTCGGCGTGCCGACCGGGACATCGGCGATGACGGCGCCGGTTCCGTCATGAACCCAGCGCCGTGCCAATCCCACGACGTCGGCGCGCTGCGCATCGGAGAGACCGCCGCGCTCGCTGCCGACAAAGATGACGATCGCACGATCGGCTTCCTCGACGGCGATCGGATGACGCAGCCGGTAATCGCTCGGGACGGTCGCCACGACCTCCTGCTCGGTCACGCTGCACGCCCCGAGCGCAACGGACATCCCGATCAGCGCGCCAAGCGATCGCAAAGCGCCAACCGAGCCGCTCCCTATGCTGCGTTTCATCGTTCGTCCCTCGCCTCGTCTTCGGACTGGCCCCGCTCAGTCGATGATGAACCCGAAATTGCCGGGCGCACCGGCAACCGGCTCGGCACGGCCGGCGAGGCCGTAGATCCGGTTCATGCGCGCCAGCAGCGCCGATTGCGCATCGGACGCCGGCGCAAAGCCATCGTCGGGACGCGCCAACTCCTTCTGCGCGACGGCGCGCACGACATAGGGCGTGACCAGCACCATCAGCTCCGTCTCGTTGTTGACGAAGTCCTGGCTCCTGAAGAGCTGCCCGAGAACCGGCAACTGATCGAGCCCGGGCAATCCGTTGATCGCCTGCTTGGTCTGCTGCTGGATCAGGCCGGCCATCGCCATCGAACCGCCGGAGGGAATTTCCAGCGTGGTCTCGGCGCGGCGGGTCCTGATCGAGGGGATGGTGATGGAGTTCGAGCTGCTGCCGCTCAGCGCCTGAGTTACGGTGATGGAGTTGTCATTCGAGAGTTCGGACACTTCCGTCATCACCCGCAGGCTGATGCGCCCCTCGGCGAGGACCACAGGCGTGAAGTTCAGCGAGATGCCGAATTTCTTGTAGTTGATCTGGGTGGTGCAGACATGGGTCGTGGGGTCGCAGGAATAACCGGCCGGAATGGGAAACTCGCCGCCGGCGATGAAGGTGGCGGACTCGCCCGAGATCGCCGTCAGATTGGGCTCGGCCAGCGTCCGCACCACGCCGGCGCTCTCCATCGCGCGCATGGTAGCATTGACGGTCGGCAGGCCCTTGAGCACCGAGGAGGCGCTGAGGCCGTTGTCGGAGACGAGTGGCGCGCCATGCGCCGTGAACGGGTTGGAGTTGTTGAAATTCACCACGGCTGTGCCGTAGTTCATGCTGGCAGAGAGGTCGATGCCGAGCTGCTTGATGATATCCCGCCGCACCTCCGCGACCGAGACCTTCAGCATCACCTGGTCGCGGCCGCGCACCACGATCGCGTTAACGACCTTGTCCGCACCGCCGGCGAGCCGCGCCGCCACGTCTCCGGCCTGCTGCGCCTCGACCGGGCTCGACACTTGACCGGTCAGGACGACGCCGTCGCCGACACCCTCGATCTGGACGCCGGGAAAACTCTGGCGGAGTGCGGCGCGCACGCCATTGAGATCGCGCTTCACCGCGATGTCATAGGCTGCGATCTGCGCCCCGGCGGCATCGAAGAACACGACGTTGGTCTGGCCGATCGCCGCGCCGATGATGTAGGCGCGCTGCGCCGAGTGGATCACGGCATTGGCAATCTTCGGATCGGCGACCAGGACGTCCTTGATATCGTGCGACAGATCGACCACGACGGACTTGCCGACGCCGAGGGACAGGAAGCGCGCCTTGGCCGCGACCGGCGTCGCGCGATCGCTCGCCGCAATCGGTGCGAGCGCGGAAAGCAGCATCGATGCGACGACCGCTGAGATCGAGAGCGCGCGGATCAGAAACATCCGCGCCCTCGGTCGGGTGGGGGCGCATTGCATGTCGGCAGTCCTTTCCATCACTTCTGCGTCGTCTGCGTGGTGGGGACGCCGTAACGAACGATGTTGATGTTTGCGCCTGTCGGCCGCGCCTGGCCTTCCGGCCTGTTCTCGACCGCATTGGCATCGGCGATGCTGCGCAGCGCCAGCGCCAGCGTACCGCTCTGCCGCGCGCGGGCGAGCGTCTCGGCCTGCTCCGGCGCGAGCTCGAGCGTCACGGTCTTGCCGAGCAGCGTGTTCTGGCCATCCTTTTCCTTCGGCGCCTGATCGATGGCGAGCACGCGGACGTTCGACAGGATGATCTGCGAGCTGACGACATCCTGCCCGCCAGCGCCGACAGCCTTGTCGCGCTTCGAGAGGATGACGTCGACGCGGTCATCGGGCAGGATGAAGCCGCCGGCCGCGGTCTCCGGCGAAATGTCGGTCGAGATCGCACGCATGCCGGACGGCAGGATCGCGGCCATGAACCCGGAATTGGCCTTGACCAGCTTCTGCTCTCGGATCGGCTCGCCGGCCATGAACGGCACACGGACCGTCGAGCCCGAGTATTGCCGGGGCGCGTCCGGATGGTCGCTGCGGCGGATAAAACTGTTGCTGGCGCTGGCGACGGGCCAGGTCTGCCACTGCAGGTCGTCCGCCTTGACCATCTGGCCGAGGCCGATATCCGACTTGGCGACGAGGACGTCGACCGTCGGCAGCTCAGCGACCGGTTTGGCCGCCGCGATCTGCTTGTTCTCAGGATCGGACCCGCTCGCAAGATAGGCGGCAAGGCCGCCTGCACCGAGCGCGATGGTCAGGACCACAATGCGGGCGGGTTTCATACGCTCTACTGTCTGCTCTCACGCGGGAAACCAAAGGACCGCTCGCATGACAGTCCCCTCCCTGGGCATGACTAAGCAGCAAAAGTATAAGCGGACTTGCGAGAGCGGACGCCTCGCCGGCCCGTGCTCGCTGATTTGTCCGCATGGTGAACGGAGCGTTTAGCAGATGCGCGCACGTACTCCGTTGATCTACGGTGACGCGTCAACGGCTCGCGTGGCGTTGAGTTCGTTCGCTCCGATTGCAATTACATCGTGCACAATCACGGATTGACGCCGAGCGCCTTGAGCTCGGCTTTTGCGGCCGACCATTCGATGAAGGTCTTTGGGCAATCGGTGGCAGCCAGGCCGAACAGCCGCGTGGCATCATCTTTCGAGCCGCGCTGCAGTGCCAATTCGCCGGCGAAGAAATTCGCCTCGCATACCTGACACTTCTGAACCTGGGGATCGGAATCCTGCGCCGCTGCAAGCGCCGCCTCAGGCGTCGTCTCGTCGAGGAACATGCGTACGACCGGAGCCGGCCATTTGATCATATCAAGCTGCGCCGTCGTGTCGGCTAGCTGACTCGGCTGACTTCTGCGCCTCGCGACGATCTCGCGCCACAACGCCGTGTAGGCGTCCCTGGGGTCGAGTTCCTGTGACTGATGCAGGTCAGCCAGCGATTTGTCGAAAGAACCGGCATGAAGCTGCAAGATCCCTCTCATACGATAAGAGCGCGCGCTATTTGGATCCAGCCGGATCACCTCGTCGTAGTCGGCGATGGCGTGGACAAGATCGCCCTTGGCTTTGTACGCGCCGCTGCGGCCGGCATAAGCCTGCTTGTCCCGTCGATCGATCTGGATCGCCTTGTCGTAGTCGGCAACCGCACGGTCGAGATCGCCCTTTACCAGGTAAGCATTCCCGCGCCAAACATAAGCATACCTGGAATTCGGATCCGCCTGGATCGCCAGATTGAAATCGTCAATAGCACGATCAGCATCATCCTTTCTGAAGTATGCAATGCCGCGGTCCTGATGCGCGTATGGATTTTTGGGATTGAGCTCAATCGCGTGATCGTAGTCGGCTAGGGCGCGATCTCTCTGGCCGCTCCGGTGGAATACGCTGCCACGGCCGACATAGGGCCGCTCATCATTCGGGTTAAGTTCGATCGCCTGGTTGTAGTCGGCGATTGCACGCTCGAATTCATTGCGCCGGGAATACGCATTGCCACGGCTCGCGTAGGCCTGTTCATCCCGGGGATTCAGCTCGATTGCGTGATCGAATTCGGCCATGGCGCGATCCATCTGACCGCTCCGCGCCAATGCAGCGCCGCGGCCGACGTAGGCCCGCTCATCCTTTGGGTTGAGGTTGATCGCGTGGTCGTAGTCGGCGATTGCACGTTCGAACTCGCCGCGCTCGGAAAATACGCCGCCGCGGCTCACATAGGCCTCTTCATCGTTTGGATTGAGCTCGATTGCCCGGGCGGAATCGGAGAACGCGCGGTCGAAATCATTTGTCCTAAGATAGACTAAGGCTCGCCGTGTGTAGACGTGGGAATCGTTAGGATCGAGTCGGATCGCTTGGCTGTAATCAGCAATCGCTTGATCAAAATCTTTCAGATAATAATTTGCATCGGCGCGAATGATGTAGGCATATCGATCTTCGGGGTAGAGCTTGATGACTTGCGAGTAATCGGCAGCGGCGCGACTGAAGTCTTGTTTTGCTAAATATTCACGCGCGCGCAAGCGATACGCCCAAGCCAATCCTGTCTTGGGTACCTTCCCCGTCTCAATCACCATGGTACATGCGGCAATGCGTTCGTCTGGCGACACCATGGGGGCCTGGCATTTCGCCGGACCGACTTGTGTATGGGCTGGCGATAGAAGACAAAGCATCAGAGCCGCGACGCCCGCCACACCGCACCAGTTGCTTGTCATCATCGGCTGTCCCCAATGCCCTATCGTAACCATAGCGGCTCGGGGGATTTCGATCTACAACTTTCCGTTGCATACTACACAAACCCCGCGAGTACTACTTCGATTCCGCGATCATCACCTGCAGCCGCGCCAGCTCCGTTTCCAGATCCCGCTCGAGATCGCCGACGGTCATGTCAATGACCCGATAGTTGCGGCTTTCGAGCCACGCGCGCCGACCCGCGCGATCGGCGGCGATGGCGTCGGTCTCGCCTTCGTTGATGAGCTCGATCGCGATCCGGTGCGGGAAGGAGACGAAATCCGGGATGTGGCGGCCGACCGGGGTCTGACGCTTGAACTGGCCTGCGAACCGGCGGTCGCCCCTCAGGGCTTGCCACAGGATACGCTCGGCATCGGTCGGATTGCGGCGGAGCAGCCGCGCAAGCCCGCGCAGCGTGCCTGCCGACGGCGCGCCCTGCCCGTGCTCGGCAAGCAGCGCGCGCAGCCGCGTCGCCTGTTCGCCATCGAGCACGCCGCCCTTGGCCGGGCCCTTGCGCCCCTCGGCGATCGCCATGATCACCCCCTGCAGCGTGTGCATGTCCTGCTTGGTCGGCTCCATGCGGAAGAAGATGTTGCGCAGATTGACCAGCATGGTGTCGCGCTTCTCCACCGGTCGCAAAAATTCGACCCGGTCAAGCTCGCGCACGAGGTTTTCGAAGAAGGCGTCCATCTGTTGTTGCGAGGCGCGCGGCGAGCGCTCGGGCATCGCGAACGGCATCGCGCTTGCTGTCGCAAGCTTGAACCATTCATAGCCCATCAGCAGCACGGCTTGCGCGAGGTTCAGCGAGGCAAAACCGGGATTGACCGGAAAGGTGATGATGCGGTTGGCGCGCGCGACCTCCTCATTGGTCAGCCCCCAGCGCTCCCGGCCGAACAGGATGCCGACCTTGCCGCCGCTGCCCATGTGCTCTTTCATCTCCGCTGCCGCCACCTCCGGCGCCATCACCGGCTTGGCCTGATCGTGGGCACGCGCCGTGGTCGCGAACAACAGATCGAGATCGGCGACGGCCTGCTCGACGCTGTCGAACAGCTGGACACCGGACAGGATATGGTCCGCGCCCGCAGCCGCGCGCTGCGCCGCGACGTTGGGCCAGCCGTCGCGCGGATTGACCAGCCGCAGCCGCGCGAGCGCGAAATTGCCCATGGCGCGCGCCGCCATGCCGATGTTCTCGCCGAGCTGCGGCTCAACCAGAATGATAATGGGGCCTTCGATCTCGAAGCCGGCCTTGCTCTTGTCGGTGCCCGAACCGGTCACAGCGCGCTTTCACTCTTGTTTGCAGACCGAGTTGGTCGAGGTTCTCGAAATCCCGGTGAAATGGCACCGGTCGTTTCCCTCGTTTGCCTGTTTCGCACGGATTCTCAAGCGAAATAACCAAGTTACGTGCCCGCTTTGAGACCGGATCAAAGCCGGCATGAGCCCGATGTTCGTCATCTGGTCGATGCCGGCGGCCCCGGCAACCCAAAGCTTCTCCGATGCACCGCTGGCGGGAGATGCAGCCATCGCTTCCGCGACGGCATCGGCGGTGCTATAGCGCCCCCATAACCGTCCCGAACCATTCTCCCAGAAGGCCTCACACCGTCATGGCAAAAATCAAGGTGACCAACCCCGTCGTCGAGCTCGATGGCGACGAGATGACCCGGATCATCTGGCAGTACATCAAGGACAAGCTGATCACCCCGTTCCTCGATATCGAGCTGATGTATTTCGACCTCGGGATGGAACACCGCGACAAGACGGGCGACCAGGTCACGGTCGACGCCGCCAACGCCATCAAGAAGGTCGGCGTCGGCGTCAAATGTGCCACCATCACCCCCGACGAGGCTCGGGTGAAGGAGTTTTCCCTGAAGGAGATGTACCGTTCGCCGAACGGCACCATCCGCAACATACTGGGCGGAGTGATCTTCCGCGAGCCGATCATCTGCAAGAACGTGCCGCGTCTGGTGCCCGGCTGGACCAAGCCGATCATCATCGGCCGCCATGCCTATGGCGATCAGTACCGCGCCACCGACATCAAATTTCCTGGCAAGGGCACGCTGTCGCTGAAATTCGTCGGCGAGGACGGCACCGTGATCGAGAAGGAGGTATTCAAGACCCCCGGCCCAGGCGTCGCGATGGAGATGTACAATCTCGACGACTCCATCATGGATTTCGCCCGCGCCTCGTTCAACTACGGCCTGCAGCGCGGCTATCCGGTCTATCTCTCGACCAAGAACACCATCCTGAAAGTCTATGACGGCCGCTTCAAGGACATTTTTCAAGACATCTACGACCGCGAGTTCAAGAGAGAGTTCGAGGCCGCCAAGATCACCTACGAGCACCGCCTGATCGACGACATGGTCGCGGCCGCGCTGAAATGGTCGGGCGGCTATGTCTGGGCCTGCAAGAACTATGACGGCGACGTGCAGTCCGACACCGTGGCGCAGGGCTACGGCTCGCTCGGCCTGATGACCTCGGTCCTGCTGACCCCGGACGGCAAGACGGTGGAGGCCGAGGCTGCCCACGGCACGGTGACGCGGCACTACCGCGAGCATCAGAAGGGCAAGGAGACCTCGACCAACTCGATCGCCTCGATCTTCGCCTGGACGCGCGGCCTGTCGCACCGCGCCAAGCTTGACAACAATCCGGAGCTCGCCAAGTTCGCGACCACCTTGGAGAACGTCTGCGTCGAGACCGTCGAGGCCGGCTACATGACGAAGGACCTCGCGCTGCTGGTCGGTGCCGACCAGCGCTGGCTGTCGACGACCGGCTTCCTCGACAAGGTTGCCGACAACCTCGTCAAGGCAATGGCATAATCGCACCGTAGTGTAGATGCAGGGTGGGCTGAGCCACGCGAAGCCCACCATCCCGGAAGTGGTGGGCGCGGCGCGAAGACGCGCTTTTGCCCACCCTACCGAACGAAGTCCATTACAGGAGATGTATGAGCATGCCCCGCATTGGCACCGCCGCCGCTGCATTGCTGCTGTTGGGAACGGCCGGCGCACGCGCCGGTGAGACTTCGCTGCCCGACGCCATCCTGGCACCGGGCGAGACCATCGTGCTGACGCTGCATGCCGAGGGCGCGCAGATCTACGAATGCAAGGCCGGCAGCGACGGCAAGCTTGCCTGGGCGTTCCGCGAGCCGATCGCGTCGCTGATGGAGAACGGCAAGACGGTCGGCCGGCACTATGCCGGGCCGAACTGGGAGCATGCCGACGGCAGCGCCGTCACCGGCAAGGCGATCGGCAATGCTCCGGGCGCGACCGCGAACGACATCCCATGGCTGAAACTCGAGGTCACGGCGCATCGCGGCACCGGCATCCTCGCCCCTGTCTCCACGGTGCAGCGGATCAACACCGAAGGCGGCAAGCTCGACGGGGCGTGCGACAAGGCCGGCAGCTTCCGCAGCGTGCCCTACGACGCCGACTACGTGTTTCTCCGCAAGGGGTGAGGCGCAGAATGCGGGGTGGGTCGAGCGGCAGCGAAACTCATCATCGCTCAGTGGCGACGAGCGATGGTCTCGCAAGAAAACTACGAGCGCCGCTCACACCCCCAACCGGTGCGCGCGCAGGAAAGATCGGATCTGCCGCACCGCGAGCGGAATGCGTTCCTTGGGCTGCTTCCACGGGAACATGCTGACCTCGGCGTTCGGCGCCAGCATGGCGGCCTCCATGGCCACAGCATAGGGATGCGCCGGAATGTCGTCCGGGAGGATCAGAACCGGAGTCTGGCAGTTGCGCACGAAGTCGCGCGTCACGGTGAAGACGAAATCGGGATCGGTGCGATACATCCGCGTCAAGAATTTTTCGACCTGCTCCATCGTAATGTCGGGCCGCCGCCTGACGAGCTCCGGCCCCCAGCCCTTCATGTTGTTGTCGAAGAACAGGTCGCGCATCTCGGGCCGCGATCCGGAGGGCTGCGCCAGCACCGCCGCGACGACACGGGTCGGCGCACGCTTCAGCAGATTCCAGATGAAGGGCCCGCCGATGCAGAAACCGAGCACCACGAAGCGGTCGATCCCGAGATGATCCATCATTCCGAGATGGTCGTCGGTAAAGGCATCCCACGGCCGGTCGATTTCGAGCGGACCGGAGGATTGCCCGCCACCCGCGTTGCGCAGGTCGGCGGCAATGCAGCGGTATTCGCCCGCAAACGTGGCGATCGGGTCGAACGGATGACTTTCGCCTGACAATGCCGCGATCGTCGAGTTCAACCCACCACCGGGAATGATCAGGAGCGGAAAGCCGGTCCCCTTCTCCTCGAAATGGATGCGGACCGGACCTTTTTCATAAAAACTCATGGCACTTCCTTCCTGGCTGCTGTTCTGTGCAAGCGCACGTGATGCCGCGGCCATCACCGCCGCTGCGGCGTCAGCTATCAGCATATCGCGTCTGGTCGTATCGATCATGAGGGCTCTCGTCCGGATCGCCTCACTTGGTCATTCCGGGGCGATGCGAAGCATCGAAATCTCGAGACTCCGGGTCTACGCTACACGCATCGGGGAACGACAACCGACGCGACAGGATCGAAGCGTGGCGGCTGCAGGCGCCGCGTAGTTTACAACGCGGAATGCGCGATATTCCCGGCGCCTGCGCACAAGATTATCAGGCCGAAACCCGCTTGGCTCGATGCGCTGCGATGGGCTAGCGTGACGCGCTGCAGGGACGACAGCGCTGCCGCAGGGGAGTGACCGACCATGAAATCGCCGATATGCGACATGCTGGGCATCGAGTTTCCCCTGTTCGCCTTCAGCCATTGCCGGGACGTGGTGGCCGCGGTCAGCCGTGCCGGCGGATTTGGCGTGCTGGGCGCGACCGCGCATTCGCCCGAGACGATCGAGCAGGAATTGACATGGATCGACGGCCATATTGGCGGCAAGCCCTATGGGGTCGACGTGCTGATCCCGGAAAACATGTCGACCGCGGGCGAGACGAACGTCACCTGGAAGAGTCTGGAAGCGCGTGTCCCCGCGCAGCATCGCGACTTCACCCGCAACCTGCTGAGCAAACACGACATCGAGCTTGCGGCGCCTCCGGTCGCCGACAATCAGGCCCAGCCCTTCGATCCGAAGTGGGCCCTCGAGATGCTCGAAGTGTCCTTCCACCATCCGATCAAGCTGATCGCGAACGCACTCGGCGTACCGCCAAAGGAGATGATCGAGATGGGCAGGCAGCGTGGCGTACCGGTCGCGGCGCTGGTCGGCGCCAAGGAACACGCGCTGCGCCAGGTCGCGGCCGGCGTCGACATTCTGGTCGTGCAGGGCACCGAGGCCGGGGGCCATTGCGGCGAGGTCTCCACCATGGTGCTGGTGCCAGAGGTGATCAAGGCGATCAAGAAGGTCCGCGACGTGCCGGTGCTGGCGGCCGGCGGCATCATGACCGGGCGGCAGATGGCGGCCTGCATGGCGATGGGCGCGGCTGGGGTGTGGACCGGCTCGGTGTGGCTCGCCACGGTGGAGTCCGAGACATCGGAGATCTTTCGCGAGAAGATGATCGCCGCGTCCTCGCGTGATGCGGTCCGTTCGAAGGGACGTACCGGAAAGCCGGCGCGGCAATTGCGCTCGGTCTGGACCGACGCCTGGGATAGCGGCTGTGATAGCCCCGGCGCGCTGCCGATGCCGCTGCAGAGCATCATCAGCCGCGACGCCTTCCATGCTATCGACCGCGCCGCGGCGGCCGGCAACCCGAAAGCGCGCGATCTCGTGTCGTACTTCGTCGGCCAGGGCGTCGGACTGATCGACAGCGTGAAGTCGGCCGGCGGCGTGGTGCAGGAGTTCAAGGAGGATTTTCTGGAGGCGGTCGAGCACATGAATGCGCTGGTCGCGGAGTGACCGTCATTGCGGGGCGAAGCGACCAAGCGGCCAGGCCCTTCGTCATTGCGGGCGAAGCGACGGTGCCACCCAGGCCTCCCGTCATTGCGAGCGAAGCGAAGCAATCCAGACTGTCGCCGCGGATGCAGTCTGGATTGCTTCGGCGCCAAGGCGCCTCGCAATGACGGGCGGTAAGGTATGAGAGAACAACAACAACAACCAACAACAATGTTTTGCAATCACGCTTAGCTCCATTCCGGACGACCGCATTCCCGTTATCGTCGGCGTCGGCGAGACCGTCGATCGGCCGACCGACATTGCCGCCGGGCTCGAGCCTCTCGACCTCCTCGAACGGGCGCTGCGGCGCGCCGAGGCCGACAGCGGCGGGGCGCTGCTGCATGAACTCGGCTCGCTCGATGTGGTCAATTTCCTGAGCTGGCGCTACCGCGATCCGGAGCAGCTCCTGGCACACCGCCTCGGTGTCAAGCCGGCGCATTGCACTTACGGCCCGGTCGGCGGCGAGAGCCCGATCCGCTGCATCCACGAGGCAGCGCAGCGCATCGCACGCGGGGAATGCGCGGTCGCCGCCGTCTGCGGCGCCGAGGCGCAATCGACTGCGACCAAGGCGCAACGTGCCGGCGTCGCCCTGCCCTGGACGCCGTTCGCCCATGACGTGGAGGAGCCGAAACGCGGCGCGGCGTTCCAGAAACCGCTCGCCGTCAAACTCGGCGTGTTCCGGCCGGTGACCGTCTATCCGTTCTACGAGGCCGCGACATCGGCGCATTGGGGCCAGACCCCGCGCGAGGCGATGGCGGAATCCGGCACATTGTGGTCGCGCTATTCGGACGCGGCCGCGCAGAATCCCAATGCGTGGCTGAAGCGGCGCTTTGCGCCCACGGAGATCACGACGCCTTTGCCCGACAACCGGCTGATCGCCTGGCCCTACACCAAGCTGATGGTCGCCAACCCCTCGGTCAACATGGGCGCCGCCGTGCTGCTCACGAGCCTCGCGCATGCCCGCGCGGCCGGCGTGGGCGAAGACCGGCTGGTCTATCCGCTCGGCGGTGCCTTTGCCGAGGAACCGCGCGACTATCTGGTCCGCGACCAGTTTTACGAAAGCCACCCGCAGAATGCGGTGCTGAAGGCCGTGCGCGATTTCGCTGGCGAGAACGCCTTCGACGCGATCGAGCTCTATAGCTGCTTTCCCTGCGTGCCAAAGATGGCACGGCGGACGCTGGGCCTGCCGTCGGACGTGCAGCCGACCGTCACCGGCGGGCTCACCTTTTTCGGCGCGCCGCTCAACAGCTACATGACGCATGCTGCCTGCGCCATGGTGCAAAAACTTCGCGGCGGCGCCGGTCTCGGCCTGCTCTATGGGCAGGGCGGCTTTGTCACCAAGCACCATGCGCTGGTGGTGTCGCGGCAGGCGCCGCGCAGCGCGATCGCGCAAGATGCGAGCGTGCAGGCGGAGGCCGATCGCGACAAGCGCAGCGTTCCACCTTTCGTGACTGACGCAAGCGGCAAAGGCAAGATCGAGAGTTTTACCGTGCTGTTCCGCCAAGGCGGCGAGGTCGAGCACGGCGTCGTGATGCTGCGCACCGAACAAGACACGCGCACGCTGGCGCGTGTACCGGCGACAGACATCGTGACGCTGGCGCAGCTCATGAACATGGAGCGCACGCCGGTCGGCGCGCTCGGCGATATCACGATGGCCGCGGACGGCGTGCCGGAGTGGCGCGTCGCCTGAGTTTCTCGCGTCGGGCGGATCGACTATTGCGCACCACCGAGAGTTTTTAGCTCGACATTGGCAGCGGTGTATTCGAAGAACGCTTTTGGACAGCGCGACGCCGCCTGTCGCAGCCGCTCCGTCGCCTCGCCTTTGTCGCCTCGTTGCAGCGCCAGTTCCCCGCCGTAAAAATTCGCTTCGCAGACCTGCCGGTCCCTGGTTTTCGGGTTCGGATCGTCGGCCGCGGCCAGCACGGCCTCCGGCGTCGACTCGCCGAGATACAGATGGATGATCGGCGCCGGCCATTTGCTCATGTCGACCTGCCGCGTCGCGCCGGCAAGCCGGTTGGTGAGGCTGTTGCGCTGACCGACGATGTCGAGCCAGAGCGCCACATAGCCGTCGTTCGGCGCGAGTTCGTTCGCCCTGTTGAGATCGGCCAGCGCCGACGGCAGCTGGCCCGAGAATAGCAACAGTCGTCCGCGCTGCAGATAGGCCGCGGCGGACTGCGGATCGAGGCGGATCAGCTCGCGGCAATCGGCGATCGCGCGCGAAAAATCCCCCCTCTTCTCCCAGGCCCGCGCGCGATTGGAGTAGGCGCTGGCAAATTGCGGATCGGACCTGATCGCCTCGCCATAATCGGCGACAGCGCGGACCAGGTCGCCCTTCGCCTGCCAGGCGAGCGCCCGGTTGTTGTAGGCCAGTGCATCGTTCGAATTGAGCCGGATCGAATTGTCGAAGTCGGCAATGGCGCGGTCGAGATCGCCCTTGTCCTGCCAGGCGAGACCGCGGTTGGTATAGGCCGCCGCGATGTCCGGCTCGAGGCCGATCGCCTGGTTGTAGTCGGCAATCGCGCGGTCGAGATCGCCCTTTGCGCGCAAAGCGAGGCCGCGGTCGTTGTAGGCGTAAGCGTCCTCCGGGTCGAGCCGGATCGCCGCGTCATAGTCCGCGATGGCGCGGTCGAGGTCTCCCCGCCGATAGCGCGCGATCCCGCGATTGATATAGGTGTCGGCCGATTTCGGCTCGAGCCGGACGGCCGCGTCGAAATCCGCGATAGCTCGGTCGAGTTCCCCCCGATCCCGCAAGACATTGCCGCGATTGTTGTAGGCGACCGCCTTGTCCTTCGACGAGCTGCGGTCCGACCGGATGATCGCGGTGCAGCTGCGGACATGGTTGCCGAGTGTGGTTTTTTCCTTCTCCTGGCAGACATGCCAGTCCTGCACCTGCTGCGCCTGTGCCGGCAACACAAGCAGCAACAATGCAATTGCGATCCCCGACAAACGCATCCGCACCCCTCACGCCACTCACCCACGCGGAAGCTAACACAACCGCAGCGAAAGTCACCGGTAGTTGCGTATATAACGTGCTTCAACTCATTCAGAGCGGCGAATCCGTTGCAACACGGCCGTGATTTTACGGTGACCTGCTCGCGAAGGGATGGCTGCTGCTCAGCGCATCAGCGCGAGCGCGTCGGCAAAGAAATTGGCTCCGCCGAAATTGCCGGATTTCAGCGCCAGCAGCATGTCGCCCGCGTGCGCCCCGACGCTGCGCAGCACAGGCACACCGGGTGCGATCTCCGCACCGACCAGGAAGCCGGGAAGTCGCAAGCGGTCCACCACGGCGCCCGACGTCTCGCCGCCGGCGACCACCAGGCGCCGGACGCCGATGTGCAGCAGGCCGTCCGCGATATCGGCCATCGCCTGCTCGATCGCCTGTCCCGCCGCCTCGCGGCCATGGCGGGCCTGGAGCCGCGTCACCTCATCGGGCGTGGAACTCGAGGCGATCAGGACCGGACCGTCCGCGAGGCGCGCCGAGGCCCAGGAGAGCGCGCGCCCTGCCTCTTCCTTGCCCGCGACGACGCGCTCGGGATCGAGGTGCAGCACCGGCATGATGCTCTCGGCATGGACGATCTGCTGCAGCGTGGCCTGCGAACAACTGCCGGCGAGGCAGGCCGCAGGACCGCCGACCGGCGCCATCGCGTCGTCGGTCGCAGCCTTGACCTGACCGGATCCGGCCAGCGCACGCGCGAGGCCAAGGCCGATGCCGGAGGCGCCGACCGACAGGCGATGCTCCAGCGCGACCGCGCCGATGGTTTCGAGGTCGGCATCGAAGACGGCATCGATGATCGCGGCGTTG
>NZ_JAFATE010000517.1 GCF_019244115.1 Bradyrhizobium sp. | reverse complement strand
GCGACAACGTCAAGGACTACAAGGGCTGGACCTCGGACCGCTCCGAGTAGCCGCGGCCTGCGATTACGTTGCCGCATTGGCACATCGAGGCGCATCGCTTGCGTGATGCGCCTCGATGACGTTATTTCCGGACTGAGACCCTCATGGCGAGGAGCCGCGCCTTTGCGCGGCGTCTCGAACCATGAGGCCCGGACAGTGGCCTCTGGGGCCTCATCCTTCGAGACGCGCGCAAGAGCGCGCTCCCCGGGGATGAGAGGAGAGAGCCGTCGTATGAAGCGGTAGGGTCAAGTCTTCACCGCCGACAGCCAGGCCAGAATCATGTCGACGATCTGCTGGCGGCTGCGGGCGCGGACCTTTGGCTCGCTCAGGTCGCGGTCGAACAGCGCACCAAAGCTGTGGCGGTTGGCGACGCGAAAGAAGCAGTAGGAACTGATCGCAAGATGCAGGTCGACCGGATCGACGTCGGCGCGAAACACGCGCTCGGCGCGGCCGCGCTGCAGGATCTTTTCGAGCGTCGCGATCACGCTGGCATTGAGCCGGCGCAGCTCCGGATGCTGCTTGAGATGCTTGCCATGATGGATGTTCTCGATGCTGACCAGGCGAATGAAGCTCGGGTTCTGCTCATCATGATCGAAGGTCGCCTCGATCAGACGGCGTAGCGCTTCGCGCGCGTCGCAGCTGTCGATGTCGAGCTGGCTTTCCAGCGTGCGGATGCTGCGATAGGCTTCCGCGAGCACGGCGAGATAGAGCTGCTCCTTGCCGCCGAAATAATAGTAGATCATCCGCTTCGAGGTGCGGGTGCGCGCCGCGATCGCATCGACGCGCGCGCCGGAATAGCCCTGCGAGGCGAACTCCTCGGTCGCCACCGCGACGATATCACGCTTGGTCCGCTCGGGATCGTTGGTGCGCTTCGGAGAGGCCGGCATGCGTTTCAGCACAAGAGTTGCTCCCGCCGCCAATGCTATGGAACAACCCGCGGCTCAAGGCAAATCTGCGTCCGTCCCGGGCTTTCCCCCAGGGCACTCCTCGGATGACCCGGATCAGGCCGCACTCCCCGGGCACCCGCACGGCGAATTTTGGATGATTTTTCCGCCGGAATCGCGCTAATGCGGACCGGTTCAAAGAGGCTGCAGAATGAGCGTTACCGAACTGTTCGAGCACGTCAGCGGCACGAGCCGGGTGGAACGGATCACGATCCGACGGCCCGATGATTTCCACGTTCATCTGCGCGACGGCGCGATGCTCGAGGCGGTGCTGCCGTTCACAGCGGCGCAGTTCGCGCGCGGCGTCATCATGCCGAACCTGATGCCGCCGGTGACCAGCGTCGCCATGGCGCGCGGCTATCGCGAGCGCATCCTGAAGGCGCGCCCCGACGGCTCCGACTTCCAGCCGCTGATGACCTGCTACCTGACCGATGCGGCCGATCGGGACGAGATCGAGCGCGGATTTCGCGACGGCGTCTGGGTCGCCGCAAAACTCTATCCCGCGGGTGCCACCACCAACGCCCATTTCGGCGTCACCGACATTCCCGCGCTGGCACCCGTGTTCGAGCGCATGGAGACGATCGGCATGCCGGTCCTGATCCACGGCGAATCGACCGATCCCGATGTCGACATTTTCGACCGTGAAGCCGCGTTCATGGAACAGAGCCTGCTGCCGCTGCTGAAGCGGCATCCGGGCCTGAAAATCGTGATCGAACATGTCACGACCGCGGAGACCGCCGACATCGTGCGCGCGCACGTATCGCGCGCCGCCGGCACCATCACGCCGCATCATCTCGTCATCAACCGCAGCTCGATCTTCCAGGGCGGCTTGCGGCCGCATCTCTATTGCCTGCCGGTCGCCAAGCGCGAGCACCATCGCCTGGCGCTGCGCAAGGCCGCGACCTCGGGCGAGCCCTGCTTCTTCATCGGTACCGACACGGCGCCGCATCGCCGGACCGCGAAGGAGGCCGAGTGCTGCTCGGCGGGCATTTTCGGCGGCGCCACCGCGCTGCAGACCTATCTGCAGGTTTTCGACGAAGAGTGCGCGCTCGATCGCTTCGAGGCCTTTGCTTCGGTCAACGGCGCGCGGTTCTACGGTCTCGAACTCAATGGTGGCACCATCACACTGGAGCGGCGCGAGTCTCCTGTCCTCGCAGCCGTCGCCGTCGAAGACACGGAGGTCGTGGTGTTCCAGGGCGGCCAGACCTTGCCGTGGTCGGTCGGCGAGGTGACGCGGTGACGTCGCGACAAAGCTTGGTTCAATCGGTCTCTCCGCGTGTGCGGTTCACCTCGCCCCGCTTGCGGGGAGAGGTCGGATCGCGCTTGCGCGATCCGGGCGAGGGGGACTCTCCACAAGCTCAGTGCCAGCGGGTGCCGCTCACCCCGACCCTCTCCCCGTAAGAACGGGGGAGCGGGGGCGCACCTTCGGCGCGGCGCCGATCGAACCAAGACTCATCGCTTAGACATGCCTGGGCATTACGGGAAGGAATTTCGCCCCCTCGGAGCGCAGGAAATCAAGCAGCGCCTGCGCCGGCGGCAACAAGATCTTGTCGCGCCGTTTCACCACGAACCATTGCCGGACCACGGGAATGCCGGCGACGTCGAGCATGACCAGCCGGCCGTCTTCGAGTTCGGCCGCGATGGTGTGGGCGGAAATGAAGGCGATGCCGAGACCGGCGATGACCGCCTGCTTGATGGTCTCGTTGCTGCTCATCTCCATGCCGATATGCGGCAGAAACTCCGCCTTGTTGAAAAAGCCTTCCATCAGGATCCGCGTCCCAGAACCCTGCTCGCGGGTCAGAAACGTCTCGTGCGAGAGATCGGCGACCGCAAGACCGGAGTCCTTCGCAAGCCAATGGGTCTTCGCCGCGACGATCACATGGGGGTGGTCGCCGATCAGATGCGCCTCCACCTCGACGTCCTCGGGCGGTCGGCCCATCACCGCAAAATCGAGATCATAGCCGTGCATGGCCTGGCGGATCTCGCCGCGATTGCCGATCGACAGCTTTAGATCGATTTTCGGATGCAGCCGCGAGAACGCGGCAATCGCATGCGGCACGATGTACTTTGCGGTGCTCACCGCGCCGATCGAGACCGAGCCGCCGGCGCGTCCCGCCATCATATCCAGCGACTGCTGGCAGTTCTTGATCGCGGCTTCGATTCGTTGGCTGAGCTGCAGCACCTCGCGCCCGGCATCGGTCAGCAGCATGCCCTCGCCGGTCCGCTGCACCACCGGCAGCCCGACCTGCTGCTGCAACTGATGCAACTGCTGGGTCACCGCCGGCTGCGTCAGTCCAAGCTGGTTGGAGGCGGCGGTGACACTGCCGCATTCGGCGACCGCGGCCAGCGCGCGCAACTGCCGGATCGTCACATTCCGCAGGTGCTGGGGCATATAAGGAAAATCTTCCTAGGCTATTAGATTTTTAAAATTCTCTTATTTCAAGACCTGGGTCAATCTCCATTTGCGGCACCGTCAGCGGTGCCGAGGTGGGGAAATGGACATGGTGAGGCAGGCTTCGGGTCTGACGACCCTGGGAGAATACCTTGAGCGGCATTCCGAGAGCGGGCCTTTGGGCTGCTCGGTCGCGACGGCGGTCGATGCCATCGCGACGGCCTGCATCGAGATCAGCCGTCTCGCCCGCGGCGGCGTATCGCCGGCCGATATCATTCTCGGCACCAATACCGACGGCGACGCGCAGAAGGACCTCGATGTCTGCGCCGACTGGCTGATCCGTCGCGCGCTGGCCTCCGCCTCCATCGCGGCGTTTGCCTCCGAGGAGATGGCCAAGCCGGAGTTTTATGACCCGGCGTCACGGCTCGGCGTGGCGGTCGATCCGCTGGATGGCTCCTCCAATCTCGATCTGAACATGAGTGTCGGGACGATCTTTTCGATCACGCCCGCGCCGCGGGAGATGTCGCAGGCCTTCCGCCGCCGCGGCAGCGAGCAGATCGCGGCGGGCTTTGCCGTCTATGGACCGCAGACCTCGCTCGTCCTGACGCTCGGCGACGGCGTCGACATCTTTGCCCTCGACCCGGCGGACGCGACCTTCAAGCTCAGCCGCGAGCGGGTGCAGATCCCAGCCGATGCGAACGAGTTCGCGATCAACGCCTCGAACCGGCGCCACTGGGATCCGCCGGTCCGCGCCTTCATCGACGAATGCCTGGCAGGTCGCGAAGGGCCGGCCGAGCAGGACTTCAACATGCGCTGGATCGCCTCGCTGGTCGCCGAGGTCTATCGCATCCTCAATCGGGGCGGCGTCTTTCTCTACCCGGCCGACGACCGCGCGGGCTACGGCAACGGGCGCTTGCGGCTGGTCTATGAGGCGCATCCGATGGCGTTCATCGTCGAGCAGGCCGGCGGCGTCGCATCGACCGGGCGCGCGCGCATTCTCGATCTCGTGCCGGACACCCTGCATCAGCGCGTGCCGCTGATCCTGGGATCATCAGAGCAGGTCAGGCGCATCGAGCAGCTTCATGCGGGGCCCGAGCTCGACGCCTGCTCGAGCGCGCCGCTGTTCGCGCATCGCGGCTTCTTTCGGGTCTAGGGAAACGTCATGTCGCGCAAGCACCCGATCATCTCGATCACAGGCTCGTCCGGCGCAGGCACCACGTCGGTCAAGCGCACCTTCGAGCAGATTTTTTTTCGCGAGAAGGTCAACGCCGCCTACATCGAGGGCGATGCCTTCCATCGCTACGACCGTGCCGAGATGCGGCAGCAGATGGCGCTCGAGGCTGAGCGCGGCAATCGGCACTTTAGCCATTTCAGCCCCGAGACCAATTTGTTCGAGGAGCTCGAAAAGGCCTTTCGCGACTATGGCGAGTGCGGCACGGCCACCACGCGCCATTACATCCATGACGAAGAGGAGGCCGCGCGCCACGGCGCGGCCCCGGGAACGTTCACGTCCTGGCGCGCGCTGCCCGAAGATTCCGATCTGTTGTTCTACGAGGGGCTGCATGGCGCCGTCGTGACCGACAGGGTCAATGTCGCAAAGTACGCCGATCTGAAGATCGGCGTGGTGCCGGTGATCAATCTCGAATGGATCCAGAAACTGCATCGCGATCGCAGCGCGCGCGGCTATTCCACGGAAGCCGTGACCGACACGATCCTGCGGCGGATGCCGGACTACATCCACTACATCTGTCCGCAGTTCACCGAAACCGACATCAACTTCCAGCGCGTGCCGAAAGTCGATACGTCGAATCCCTTCATCGCGCGCTGGATTCCGACCCCTGACGAATCGATGGTCGTGATCCGCTTCAAGAACCCGCGCGGCATCGATTTCCCCTACCTGCTGTCGATGCTGCCCAACAGCTTCATGTCGCGCGCGAACTCGATCGTTGCTCACGGATCGAAGCTCGACCTCGCGATGCAGCTCATCCTGACGCCGCTGATCATGCAGCTGATCGAGCGCAGGAGGAACGCGAAGTGAACCGGCATATCTCCGGCTCGTCATGGCCGGGCTTGTCCCGGCCATCCACGTCTTTGATGCACCGGGAAGGTAAGACGTGGATGCCCGGCACAAGGCCGGCCATGACGAAGGGGTGGCACCGACAGACAACACAACTCACAGCCAGTCTGCGGCAGCATCGGCCAAGTTCGACAGCCCTGCATACGGATAGGAGGAAGACGTGAATATTTCGCTCCAGACCGCTGCCGTGCAGCGGGTGGTGTCCCATGCTGACCTCGCCAACGCCGTACGCTTCCTTGCCATCGATGCGGTGGAGAAGGCGGGCTCGGGTCATCCCGGCATGCCCATGGGCATGGCCGATGTCGCAACCGTCCTGTTCAGCCGCTTTCTGAAATTCGATCCAGCCGACCCGCAATGGCCCGACCGCGACCGTTTTGTGCTGTCGGCCGGCCACGGCTCGATGCTGCTTTATGCGCTGCTGTATCTCACCGGCTATGAGGACGTCACGCTGGAGCAGCTCAAACAATTCCGGCAATGGGGGTCGAAGAGCCCCGGCCATCCCGAATATGGCCACACGCCGGGTGTCGAGACCACGACCGGCCCGCTTGGCCAGGGTCTTGCGACCGCGGTCGGCATGGCGATGTCAGAGCGGATGATGAATGCGCGCTTTGGCGACGAGCTCGTCGATCACTTCACCTATGTGATCGCGGGCGACGGCTGCCTGATGGAAGGCATCAGTCACGAGGCGATTTCGCTGGCCGGTCATCTGCGGCTCAACCGCCTGATCGTGCTGTTCGATGACAATTCCATCTCCATCGACGGCGCGACCTCGCTGGCCTGCTCCGACGATCAGCTCGTGCGTTTTGCCGCGTCGGGCTGGTCGGTCGCTCGCATCGACGGCCACGATCCGCAGGCGATTGCGGCGGCGATCGAGCGGGCGCGGAGCAGCGAGCAGCCATCGCTGATCGCCTGCCGCACCAGGATCGGATACGGCTCCCCCGGGCGGCAGGGGTCGGAAAAGGCGCATGGCGCGCCGCTCGGCGTCGACGAAGGGGCGAAGACGCGCGCTGCGCTGAACTGGCCGCATCCGCCATTCGAGGTTCCACCTGCGGTGCTCGCGCGCTGGCGCGAGGCCGGCGATCGCGGGCGCGCGGCGCGCCAGGCCTGGAAGGATCGCGCAAGGCACTTGTGCGCCGGTGGCCGGTCGGCGTTTCATGATGCGCTGAATAGAAGGCTGCCTGCTGCATATGAAGAGGCCATGTCGCAGTTGATCACGCGCCTGGTCGCGGAGCAGCCATCGCTCGCGACGCGTCAGGCTTCGCAGCAGGTGATCGACACGATCGCGCAAGTCCTGCCTAACCTTCTGGGCGGTTCGGCCGACCTGACACATTCGAATCTGACCAAAGCCAGGACGCAAATGCCAGTCGCACCCGGACAATTTTCGGGTAGCTACATCCATTACGGCGTCCGCGAGCACGCGATGGCGGCCGCGATGAACGGCATCGCGCTGCACGGCGGCTTCATTCCCTATGGCGGCACGTTTCTGGCGTTTGCTGATTACAGCCGGCCGGCGCTCCGGCTCGCCGCGCTGATGGGCATCCGCGTCATCCATGTCATGACCCACGACTCCATCGGTCTCGGCGAGGATGGGCCGACGCACCAGCCGGTCGAGCATCTCGCGGCGCTGCGCGCGATTCCCAATCTGCTCGTGTTCCGGCCGGCCGACGCGGTCGAGACCGCGGAAGCCTGGGACTGCGCGCTGCGCGCCGAGACCTCGCCCTCGGTGCTGTGCCTCTCGCGCCAGGCGGTGCCCGCGATCCGCGCTGCCGTGACGTCAGCCAATCTGGTGGCGCGCGGCGCCTATGTCGTCGCGGAGCCGGACGATGGACGCGATGTCACCCTGATCGCGACAGGATCCGAGGTCTCCCTCGCGCTTGAAGCCGCGCGGTTGCTGGCCGACGCGAAGGTTCGCGCGGCCGTGGTGTCCGCGCCGTGCTTCGATCTGTTTGCCGAACAGCCGGCCGATTATCGCGCGGCCGTGCTCGGGACGGCACCATGTGTCGGCATCGAGGCCGCGGTTCTCGGTGATTGGCCGCGCTGGATCGGCGAGCATGGCGAGTTCGTCGGCATGACCGGCTTTGGCGCGTCGGCGCCCGCGAGCGTGCTCTACCAAAAGTTCAACATCACACCGGACGCGATCACTGCCGCAGCACGGCGGGCAGTTGCACGCGCGCAACAGATCAACCGGCCGATGGCTTGAGCGGAGGCAACAATGGCGAGA
>NZ_JAFATE010000392.1 GCF_019244115.1 Bradyrhizobium sp. | reverse complement strand
CGTCCGGGCGGCGGCGCGCGAAGAAAACATCGCCGTGCTCAACAAGCCGGTGAAGCCGGCCTCGCTCCGCGCCCTGCTCGGCCAATGGCGCATCCAGCAGATGGTCGCTGCGGAGTAGTCAAAGCAGTCGAAGATTGTTTCGGTCGTCATTCCGGGCCGTGCGCAGCGCAAACCCGGAATCTCGAGATTCCGGGCGCGCTCGCTTCACTCGCGCCCCGCAATGACATCACCAAGAGCGCCGCGCTTCGCTTCGTTCGCAATGACGTCGCGCTATGGCTCCATTGGCGTGGTCTGCCGCCACTGCGAACCGGCGATCTTGGCCGCGGCGATCACCGCCTGGGTGCGGCTCTCGACGCCGAGCTTTTGCAGGATCGCCGACACATGCGCCTTAATGGTGGCCTCGGAGACGCCGAGCTCATAGGCGATCTGCTTGTTCAAGAGCCCCTCGGACAGCATCATCAGCACCCGGACCTGCTGCGGCGTCAGCGTCACCAGGCGGTCGCGCAGGCGCGTCATTTCCGGATCGGCGGCCGCCGAAAGATCGGTGTCCGGCGGCACCCAGACATTGCCGTCCAGCACTTTCAGAATCGCATCGCGCAGCGTCTCGACGCCGAACCGTTTCGGGATGAAGCCGGAGGCGCCGAAATCCAGCGAGCGGCGGATCGTGGCGCCGTCGTCGCTCGCGGAGACCACCACGACAGGAACGGCCGGATATTGCGCGCGCAGATAGATCAGTCCGGAAAAGCCCGACGTGCCCGGCATGGTCAAATCGAGCAGGATCAGGTCGACATCACCGTCCTGCTCCAGCAGCGCGGTGAGATCGTCGAACGATCCGGCCTCCTCGATCTTCGCCGCCGGCGCGACGCTGGAAACCGTCTGCCGCAACGCATCGCGAAACAGCGGATGGTCATCGGCAATAACAAGGCGGGTGAGTGCAGTCGTCATCTATAACAGGGCTCCCGCCACCTTCAGAGATGGCCAGGGGACATCGGGTGATTGTCCCTTCTTGGTATAACGCATGCAACCGCGCAATAGCCTGTGCAACGGCGCGGTGAAATGCCGCGTTGTGCGTTGCAATAGATCGCTCCGCCGCTGTTCGAAAATGGAACAGACATGGTGGGCCGGCGCCCAGTGCAAAAGGCCGAAAGTCTTATGTGCCGCGTTTCACCGCAATGTTACTTTGGCATGAGGCCCCGGGACCAGGCCCAGTGCGGCGCATTGGGGACAAGGCTGCATCAAACAATGTCTGGGAGTGAACAATGACGATAGCTGCAACAGCGGGTGGCGGTATCCGCACCGGCGGAATGACAGCCGAGGAGCGAAAGGTCATCTTCGCATCGTCACTCGGCACGGTGTTCGAGTGGTACGATTTCTACATCTACGGAACGCTCGGCCCGTTCCTCGCGAAATACTTCTTCTCGAACGTGCCGCCGAACGTCGCCTTCATCTTCACCCTGCTCGCCTTCGCCGCGGGCTTTGCGGTCCGTCCGTTCGGTGCGCTGATCTTTGGCCGCCTCGGCGACCTGATCGGGCGCAAATACACCTTCCTGATCACGATGACGCTGATGGGCGTCGGCACATTCTTCATCGGCCTCTTGCCGGGCTATGCGAGCTGGGGCCTCGCCGCGCCGATCGTGCTGATCGCGCTGCGCCTGGTGCAGGGACTTGCGCTTGGCGGCGAATATGGCGGTGCGGCGACCTATGTCGCGGAACATGCGCCCCGGGACAGGCGCGGCTATTACACCTCGTGGATCCAGACCACCGCAACGCTCGGCCTGTTCCTGGCGCTTCTGCTGATCCTCGGGATCCGTAACGTCCAGGGCGAAGAGGTGTTTGGCGACTGGGGATGGCGCATTCCGTTCCTGCTCTCCGGCATCCTGCTCCTGATCTCGATCTGGATCCGCCTCAGCCTGAACGAATCGCCGGTGTTCCAGCGGATGAAGGAGGAGGGCAGGACCTCGAAGCGGCCGCTGACGGAAGCCTTCGGCGAATGGCGGCATGCCAAGATCGCGATCCTGGCCCTGCTCGGCGCCACCGCCGGTGAGGCCGTGGTGTGGTACGGTGGACAGTTTTACGCGCTGTTCTTCCTGACCCAGACTCTGAAGGTGCCCGGCGCCACCGCGCAGATCCTGATCGTGATTGCGCTCGCGCTCGGCACGCCCTTCTTCGTCGTCTTCGGGTTGCTGTCCGACAAGATCGGCCGCAAGCCGATCATTCTGGCAGGCTTCCTGCTGGCGGCGCTGACCTACTTCCCGATCTTCAAGGCGATTACGCACTACGCCAACCCGAAGCTCGAGGCGGCGCTCGCCAACTCGCCGGTGACCGTGATCGCGGATCCCGCTGAATGCTCGTTCCAGTTCAAGGCGACCGGAACCGAGAAGTTCACCACCGGCTGCGACATCGCCACCTCGGCGCTGGTCAACCTGTCGGTGAACTACACGACCCAGAGCGCGCCGGCGGGAACACCGGCCCAGGTCAAGATCGGCGACACCACGCTGACCGCGACCTCGGCGGATTTCGCCAAGGCGCTGCCCGCGGCGATCAAGGCGCACGGCTATCCACCCAGCGCCGATCTGAATGACATGAACTATGTCATGACGACGGTCCTGCTCTGGATTCTGGTGGTCTATGTTACGCTGGTCTACGCCCCGATCGCGGCCTGGCTGGTGGAGCTGTTCCCGAGCCGGATCCGCTACAGCGGCATGTCGCTGCCCTATCACATCGGCAACGGCTGGTTCGGCGGCTTCCTGCCGGCCACTGTGTTCGCGATCGTCGCATGGACCGGAAACATCTATTCCGGTCTCTGGTATCCGGTCGCGATCGCACTGATGAGCCTCGTGATCGGGCTGTTGTTCCTGCCCGAGACCAAGGACGTCGACATCACCAAGACCTGATGCATCGCGCGGGGCCCTGCGCCCCGCGATTCGATCGGCGGACGGCCGCGGAGCGATCCGCGGCCGTTTTCTTTCGGCGGTCCTAAATCGCGCCGATGAACTGCAGCACGATGTCGCGCCGGTGGGGCTTGCGGCGGTGCTCGATCAGATAGATCGCCTGCCAGCTCCCCAGCAGCAGCTCGCCACCCTGCACCGGGATCTGCAGCGAGGTCGATGTCAGCATGGTCTTGACGTGCGCCGGCATGTCGTCGGATCCCTCGGTGTCGTGCGTCCAGGGCGCATCCTCCGGGGCTGCGCGCTTCAGCGCGCTCTGGAGATCGTCGAGCACGGTCGGATCGGCGTTCTCCTGGATCGTCAGCGACGCCGAGGTGTGGCGGATGAAGACGGTCAGCGTGCCTTCGCGCGCGCCGGCTTCTTCGAGAAAGGCCTCCGCGTCCGCGGTGATATCGACAAAGCCCATGCCGTGCGTCGGCACCGCAAGCTGCGAGGTCACGATCGTGTTGATGGTAACGGCCGACGGCGTACTGCGGGACATGGCCTTGTGTGACGTCACGCTCGATCCCTCACGTCAATCGTCGCCGCGAGCTCAGATTCGGCCCGAGGCGTCCTTCTGCACGCGGTTCGCCATGTCGATCAGGCGGCGCCAGGCGCGCTCCAGGAACGACATCACCCGATCCATGTCCTGGTCGCTCGGCAAGGGAATCTCGATCTTGTTGCGCTCGCCCTCGGCGACCTTCGGCTCCGCCTTCTTCGATGAATCCGATTTCGGCAGCGCGTCGTCCGTCTTGCCGGTCGCGGCCTGGTCGCGCGCGGCGAGCTGCGCCTTCAGCCTGTCGTTCTCGGCCTGCAGGCGACCGATTTCGGCATCCACGGCCGCGCGCTCGTCCGGCACGAGACGACAGGCCCAGCCGGTCTCGTCATGGGTGCAGTTCGACACCTGACCGTTTCGCGTATCGAGCCTGACGAGGCCATCGCGGGTTTGCGACAAGATATAATGGCCGTTCTCGGTGTCCGGCAGCTGCTCGCCGGCAAACGCCATCACCGAGATAATACCGACCGCGGTCGCGACCGCGACGGTTGCGAAGATCGATGGCTTTGACGCCGGCATCATGGGCTTGCTCCGTCCTTAAAAAACCGATCGAGGCGCCCTTGAGGAGGAGACCTAGGGGACTCCGGAGCCGATTTCAATGCATGGCGAGCCGCATCCGCAATCCGCTTTCGGGCGGGCCGCCCGGATTGTGCCGCTCGCGCCGCGCCGCTCACCCTGTGCAGTGCGGCGACGGTCCTGCGGCAGATTCGCGGCGCCACGGAGAAATCGAGGAGAATCAATACGCTAGCTGAAGCGCACGTAATCTTGACTTGCGGAAACACGGTCAGTATGGTCCGCGCGGCTTTTTAAGGGCGACGGGCGCTACTCTCCTTTTCCACGACATCGTGTCGGGTCTCCACAGCATGGCTGAAGGCACGGACGAGCGCAGGAATGGAAGTCGCGATAAATCGCCTGACGAAGCTGCGCTTTCCGCAAGGCTCGAAAGTCTCGATCAGCGGTTGTCCCGGGTTCGTGGGCACCGTAACACCGGGACTGACCAACCTGGTGACAGCAGTGAGGACCAAGCCGCCCGCGCTCGCGGGATGGCGCTCGGTTTTCGGCTTTCTTCCGAGTTGATCGCAGGCGTTGTCGTTGGAGCGGCGTTAGGCTGGGGCTTCGACCGCTTGCTGTCGACATCGCCCTTCGGTCTCATCGTGTTCTTCCTGCTCGGCTTCATCGCCGGAGTGATCAACGTGGTGAGGTCTGCCGGCGTTGCCTCTCGCAATCGCCAGTAGCCTGTCGGAAGTCATGACATTGGAATCTCGCTTGCCGGCCAAGCCGGTGGACCAAGAGCCGCGCGGATGAATATCGAACCGATTGAGCAGTTCAACATCGAACCCCTCTTCAAGATCGGCCAGATCGGCGGCCAGCCGATCTATTTCACCAATTCCTCGGCCTACATGTTTTTGGCGGTCGCGCTGATCTCGCTGTTGATGATCGGCGGCGCCGCCGGCCGCCAGCTGGTGCCGGGCCGCTTTCAGTCGATGGCCGAAATCGCCTACGAGTTCGTGGCCAGTACCGTGCGCGGCAATGCCGGCGCGGAAGGCATGAAGTTCTTCCCGCTGATCTTTTCGATCTTCATGTTCATCTGCGTCTCGAACCTCGTCGGCGTCATTCCCTATGCCTTCACGATCTCGAGCCACATCATCATCACCGCGGCGCTGGCGCTGCTGGTGTTCTTCACGGTGCTGATCTACGGCCTCTACAAGAACGGCCTGAAATTTTTCAAGATCTTCGTGCCGTCGGGCATTCCGATCTACATCCTGCCGCTGGTCGTCTTCATCGAGGTCTTCTCGTTCTTCCTGCGGCCGGTCTCGCACAGCGTTCGTCTGTTCGCCAACATGCTGGCCGGCCACATCGCGCTCAAGGTCTTTGCGGGATTCGTGGCGCTGCTCGGGGTGTCGCTGGGCGCCGTCGGCTGGATCGGCGGCATCGCGCCGCTGGCACTGACGGTCGCGATCTACGCCCTCGAAATCCTGGTCGCGTTCCTGCAGGCCTATGTGTTCGCGATCCTCACCGTCATCTACCTCAACGACGCCATTCATCCGGGACACTGAGCGGTCCGGAGAATTTCCACCCTCACCTCAATCTTTCTTCTCAAGGAGCAGACTATGGATCCGGCAGCAGCGAAACTTATCGGCGCGGGCATCGCGTGCATCGGCATGGGCGGTGCCGGCGTTGGCGTGGGCGTCATCTTCGGCAACTATCTCGCTGCCGCCGTGCGCAATCCCTCGGCCGCCCAGGGCCAGTTCGGCAACCTGATCTTCGGCTTCGCCGTGACCGAAGCGCTCGGCATCTTCTCGCTGCTGATCGCGCTGCTCTTGCTGTTCGTGAAGCTCTGATCGGCACCCGGTCGTGCCGCCATCCGGCGGCACGCATGACGGCAACAGGAGAACTCCATGGCTGAAAGTCATGGCGGTGCCGAAGGCACCGGAGCCCACACCGAAGCCGACGGCAGCGGCGGAGCATTTCCTCCGTTCGATCCGAACACCTTCGCCTCGCAACTGGTGTCGCTCGTCATCGCCTTCGTCGCGCTCTATCTGATCGTCTCGCGGATCGCGCTGCCGCGCGTCTCCGGCGTGATCGATGCGCGGCAGGCCGCGATCGACGGCGACCTGACGGCGGCGCAGAAGCTGAAGGACGAGTCCGACGCCGCGCTGAAGGCCTATGAGAGCGAGCTCGCCGCGGCACGCGGCCGGGCGCAGGCGATCGGCACCGAGACCCGCGAAAAGCTGAATGCGGCCGCCGAGGCCGAGCGCAAGACACTGGAAGAGAGCCTCTCGGCCAAGCTCGCCGAGGCGGAGAAGACCATCGCCTCGACCCGTACGGCGGCGATGAGCAATGTCAAGAGCATCGCAACCGATGCAGCGGCCGCGATCGTGCAGCAGCTGACCGGCATCGTGCCGGACGGCAAATCGGTCGACAGCGCCGTCAAGGCGGCCTTGAAGGGATAGCGCGATGATCGAAGATCCGGAGACCTGGGTTGCGATCGCCTTCGTCATTCTGATGGGAGGCTTCGCTTATCTGGGCGTTCACCGCACGCTCCTGAAGGCGCTCGACACCCGGGCCGCACGCATCAAGGCCGAACTCGACGACGCGCGCCGCCTGAAGGATGAGGCGGCCAAGGTGCTCGGCGAGTACAAGGCTCGCCGTGCCAGCGCCGAGCGCGAGGCGGCGGAGATCGTCGCCGGCGCCAGGGCCGATGCCGAGCGGATCGCAGCCGGCGCCAAGACCAAGATGGAGGATTTTGTCGCGCGGCGCACCAAGGCGGCCGAGAGCAAGATCGCGCTCGCGGAAGCCCAGGCCCTCGCCGATGTGCGGGCGGCGGCGGCGGAAGCCGCGGTCAATGCCGCGACGAGGATTCTCACCGGGACGGTCAAGGGCGATCTGGCCGATACCCTGCTGAACAAGGGCATTGCCGAGGTGCAGCGAAAGCTGAACTGACCCGCGGCCAATCTTGCATCTAAAAAAGGCCGGCGCGTCCTGCGTGTCGGCCTTTTTCATGTCACGGCTTGACCAGAACATGATGAGGTTCGATCAGAGCCGAATGGAAGATGCGCCCCCTCTCCCCGCTTGCGGGGAGAGGTGAACAGCCGGGCCGGTAAACCGATCCGAGCAAACTTCATCATCAGGCTTATTTCCGCTTCCGCGCCTTCGGCTCGGGCGCGAGCGCCTGCGGATCGAAGCCGATGTAGAAGATGTACTTGTCGGCGTCATTCGCCGACGGCAGCGGGTAGACCAGATCGTCGGCGACCAACGTAAAGGGCTCGCTGCCCTCCTCGCTGGTCATGGTCACCGTCGTGCGATAGGCCTTGGTGGCGATCACCTTCTCGCCGACACCGCCCTGCACCACGGCAACCCGCATTGGTATCTCGATCGATGGCGGCGCCCCCGAAGGCCCGGCGATGACGCGCCCCTGAATGCCGATATGGGCCGTGATCTCCGCGCCGTTCTGCACGCACTCACGCGCGGTCTTGGTGATGGTCGCCTGGAAACGGACGTCGTTGCCGACTGCCTGCTTGCCGGGCGCGGCCACCGCATAGGTCGAAGCCCCGGCGCGGATCGCGACCGGCGGGCAGTCGATTTCCGCCGCCGGCCCGCCGGGCTCGACGATGGTCGGCGGTGGCGCATCCGATCTGCCCCCGAACAGGCTCTTGAAGCGGTCGGTCAGCGATTGCGACGACACCGGCGCAATGCTGGCCGCATAGCCGATCGCCAGCACGGCCACTGCTGCCGGCACAAATCTGATGATGCGTTTCTCACCCATCCGGAATTCCCTGGCTCTCACTCTTGTCGCGCTTCGTCACGCGAACCGGGATCCACTTCGCTTGAAAACGCGTCCGTGACGCCCGGCCCTGTCCGTTTGCCGAAATAACAGCGGAATGACGGCGAACCGAGGGCACGCCCGTCATTCAAAACGGGGGCTTTCGCCGGTTCTGGTATGAATTCGATCCCTGTTCAACCGCGGAAATCCTCGTGCAGCAGGCCGAACAGCAGGTGATCCTGCCAGATGCCGTTGATGCACAGATAGCGCCGCGCCAGCCCCTCGCGGGAAAACCCGCATTTTTCGAGCACCCGGATCGACGGCGCATTCGACGGGATGCAGGCCGCCTCGACCCGATGCAAATTGAGCTCGCCGAACAGCGTCGGCAGCAGCACCTTGAGCGCCGAAGTCATGAAGCCGCGATGCGCGTGGGGCTGGCCGACCCAGTATCCGATGGTCCCGGCCTGCACAATGCCACGACGCACATTGGCGAGCGTGATGCCGCCGATCATGGCCCCGTCGGACTCGCGAAAGATGATGAACGGATAGGAGCGGTCCGCCGCGATATCCTCGGCATAGCGGCGCAGCCGCCGCCGGAAGCCGGAGCGGGTGAGATCGTCGGACGGCCAGATCGGCTCCCAGGGCGTCAAATATTCGCGACTGGACTCGCGCAAGTAAGCCCACTGTGCGAAATCGGCCATCTGCGGCGCGCGCAGCAACAGGCCATGTCCGCGCGGCGCCAGCGCGGTCGGCCCACTCGACGGCAAACGAAACAGAGCCATCAACGCTCCCCCGTCCTACCCAAGCTCATTCTCTTATCGCATCGCCCCGCTCAATGCAGCCGCGCCCTCGCCTTCGAGGCCATCAATCCTTCGGCAAAAGCCACCGCCGTGTCCAGACCCCGGCCGCTGCCGAGCGCCACCACTGCGGGCCGGCTGCGCGCGAGCAGCGCCCGGGCGGCGCCGCGTGTCGATTCGACGCTGACGGCATCGATCCGCGTCACCAGCTCCTCCACCGTCTGCGGCCGCCCATAAGCCAGCACATGCCGCGCGAGCTGCTCGGCGCGCGAGGAACAGCTTTCCAGCGCCATCAACAGCCCCGCCTTCATCTGCGCCTTGGCGCGCGCGATCTCGGCCTCCGTCAAGGTCTCGACCGCTTCGTTGATGACATCGACGACCACCTCCATCATTTCCGGCGCATCGGCCGGATCGGTTCCGGTGTAGAGCCCGAAGAAGCCGGTGTCGGTATAGGGCGCGTGAAAGGAGTAGATCGAATAGCACAGGCCGCGCTTTTCCCGCACCTCCTGGAACAGCCGCGATGACATGCCGCCGCCGAGCAGGTTGGTGAACACCTGGAGGGAAAACAACGACGCGTCCGACTGCGGCACGCCCTCGAGCGCGAGCGTCAAATGCGCCTGTTCTAGATCGCGATGCACCACGCGCGAGCCGCCCCGTCCGAACATCGCCGCCTCCGGCTTGGGCGCCGGCTCCTTGGCAAAGCTGTGAAAACGCTCAGCGACATCGGCGACCACGCGCGCATGATCCACGGCACCGGCCGCGGCCACCACCATGTCGGGCCCGCGGTAGTGGGTCGAAAGATAGCTCTTCAACATGTCGCGATCGAAACGCTGCAGCGTCTTCGCGGTGCCGAGCAGCGAGCGGCCCATCGGCTGGTCCGGATAACACAATTCATTGAGGTGCTCGAACACGACATCGTCGGGCGTGTCCTGGGCCGCGCCGATCTCCTGCACGATCACGTTCTTCTCGCGCTCGAGTTCGTCGGGCACGAAGGACGGGTCGGTCAGGATGTCGGCGAGCACGTCGAGCGCCAGCGGCACGTCGGCCTTCATGACGCGCGCGTAATAGGCCGTGGTCTCGGTCGAGGTGCCGGCGTTGAGATCGCCGCCGACCGCCTCGATGGTCTCCACGATCTCGCGCGCGCTGCGCCGCGCGGTGCCCTTGAAAGCCATGTGCTCGAGCAGATGCGAGATGCCGTGCTCGTCGGGCCGCTCGTCGCGACCGCCGACGCCGGCCCAGACCCCGAGCGCCGCGGTCTCGACATGCGGCATGGTGTCGGTGACCACCGTGAGGCCTGATGGCAGCCTGGTCAACTCGACACTCATCCGACAGCTCCTTCTTTGGTCCTTGCGGCGCGACTGACCGAGAGCACGAAGCGCTCCACCTCGGCCTGGTCGTTTCTCATGATCTTCAACGCTTCGCCCTTGCCCATCAGGCCGTCGAGCCAAGCAGGCAATTGCGGCCTCACTCCGCAGGCCGCCTGCACCGCATCGGGAAATTTGGCCGGATGCGCGGTGGACAGTACGATATTGGGAACGGAGCTGTCGGTGACGTCGCGGTCGGCAACGGCGAGCGCGACCGCGGTGTGCGGATCGACGAGGTCGCCGGCCTCGCGCCAGGCGGCGCGGATCGCGGCTGACGTCTCGGTCTCGTCGGCGCGGCCGGCGTCGAACTCGGCGCGGATTTTTGCCAGTGTCCCGCCGGGCAGCACGAAACGTCCCGACTGCCTGAGCGAGGCCATCAGGCGGCGCACAGTGTCGGCATCGCGGCCGGAGGCCTCAAATAGCAGCCGCTCGAAATTCGAGGATACCTGGATGTCCATGGAGGGCGAGGCGGTGGCGTGCACCTCCTTGACCTCGTAGATGCCGGTGTTCAGCGTGCGCGGCAGGATGTCGTTGACGTTGGCGGCGATCCGGAGCGTGCGGATCGGCAGCCCCATGCGCTTGGCGACATAGCCGGCGAAGATGTCGCCGAAATTGCCGGTCGGCACCGTGAAGTCGACCGCCCGCGCCGGCGCGCCGAGCGCGACCGCCGAGGTGAAATAGTAGACCACTTGCGCCACGACGCGCGCCCAGTTGATCGAGTTGACGCCCGACAGCGCGACCTGGTCGCGAAAGCGGTGATGGTTGAACATCGCCTTCACGATCGCCTGGCAATCGTCAAAGGTGCCCTCGATCGCCAGCGCATGAACGTTGGACGCCCCGGTCGTGGTCATCATGCGCCGCTGCACGTCGGAGATGCGGCTATGCGGAAACAGCACGATGAGGTCGACATTGGCGCGCCGCGCAAAGGCCTCGACCGCGGCGCCGCCGGTGTCGCCGGAGGTCGCGACCACGATGGTGGTGCGCTGCGCCCGCTTCTCCAGCACATGGTCCATCAGCCGCGAGATCAGCTGCATCGCCACGTCCTTGAAGGCGAGTGTCGGGCCGTGGAACAGTTCAAGCAGGAATTGATGCGCCCCGACCTGGTCGAGCGGCACCACCGCCGGGTGGCGGAAGGTGGCATAGGCCTCGTTCGCCATGCGCCCGAGATCGGCGTCGGCAATTTCGCCTGCTGCAAAGGGGCGTATAACCTCGACGGCAACCTCCCAATAGGGGCGGCCGAAGAAGCCGGCGATAGTTTCGGCTGTGAGTTGCGGCCAGGTTTCGGGCACGTAAAGGCCGCCGTCACGGGCAAGCCCGGTCAGCATCACGTCGCAAAAGCCCAGGGCCGGAGCCTCGCCCCGGGTGGAGACATACCGCGTCAAAGCACCCTCCAAAGGCGCGCCTCCCAAGCAAGCCTTTGATTCATCTGAGATAATAGAGGATCGTCGGAATCGAACAGAGGCACCATAGAGGGTTTTGGCGGACTGGGAAACCGCTTGTTGGCCATCCTGCCACCGAGGACGGTCGCATAGGCTCCTTTGGCAGCCGTTATGATAAGGGACGCCTGAGCGAAGCTTCGGTGATCGCAGATGCAATGAGCGGCGGGGGCGGCGGGGTTGGGGTGGCGGCTTCTTCGTTGGACATCAGTACAAGGTCCGAACCGAGCATGACCGAACCGCTGGCTCCTGCCGATCGGCTTACCGGTATCGACATCTTGCGCGGCATCGCGCTGTTCGGCGTGATGGCGATCAACCTGGTATTCGAATTTCGCGTCTCGATCTTCCAGGAGTTTTCGGGGCCGGACAGGACGGCATCGCCGCTCGACCAGATGGTCGAACGCGCTCTGGATCAGGCGGTCGAGCTCAAGGCATTCGCGCTGTTCTCCCTCCTGTTCGGCGTCGGGGTCGCGATCCAGTTCGAACGACTGTCCGCCGATCGCCGCCGCGTGCTGCTGCTACGCCGTCTCCTGGTGTTGCTCGCCATCGGCCTGGTGCATCTCACCCTGATCTGGGACGGCGATATTTTGACTGAATATGCGCTGGCTGGCCTGGTCGTGCTGCCGTTCCTGTTCGGTCCCCGCTGGCTGGTCGGCGTCAGCGCCCTCGCATTCCTGTTCCTGTACCTGAGCGATTGTCTGTTCAAGCTCGTTCCGCTGTTTGACAAGTTCTGGATCGCGCATCACGTCATCGAGGCGGCCCACGTGTACGGGGCGGGCGGCTTTTCCGAGATCCTCGCCTTCCGGATCGGCGAAATCAGCGCGATCGCGCGGCTGCATGTCTGGGTGTTTCCGCGCACGCTCGCGCTGTTCCTGATTGGCGCCTTCGTCTGGCGAAGCGGAGTGCTGCAGCGCGCGTCGGATCATCGCAGCCTGATCGTCGGCGCGGGCCTCGTGGCGCTCGTAGTGACCATCGGTGCCGGCAAGTCGCTCGCGACCGTGACGCTGGCGTTCGCTTATGCCTGTTTCATCATCGCGGCGGCGAGCACGCCGCTCGGCTCAAAACTGCTCGGCTGGGCGGCGCCGCTCGGCCGCATGTCCTTCACCAACTACCTCATGCAATCGCTGATCTTCAGCTTCGTGTTTTACGGTTACGGGCTCGGCCTGTTCGGCAAGCTCGGCGCCGCAACGGCGTTGACTCTTGGCGTCGCCGTCTATGTGGCCCAGGTGATCATCAGCCGATGGTGGCTGGCGCGCTTCAATTTCGGGCCGGTCGAGTGGCTGTGGCGCAGCCTGATGTACGGCCGGAAGCAACCGATGCGAAAGGCGGTTCCGGACCTCGCGCCGCTGGCCGCGGAGTGAAAATAGAGGGCGGGTCGAACTCTTCGAAGCGCATCATCGTTTCCGGCAACCAATGGCTTTCGCTTTGCCTGAGCCCGCCGTCCGCTCAGCGGCGTTGCCTGCGCTTCAATTCTGCGCGATCACGAATGCTGATCGTCTTCAGTAGCAACTGAAACAAGGCGTGCGCGGCCTTGTATCTTGCAGTACTGCGGGAAATCTCCCGGCCGGCCGCTGCGACCTTTCCGGAAAGGTCGCTGACCCTCCACTCCCATCCGATCCGTTTGCGGCTGATCTTCATCTCATACATCGGCAACAATCAGATTTCCCGCAAATCCGCCCCTTGCGCTATATCAATGAACAATCAAAGATTGCCGCAATTTAACTTTGCAATTGCGACCTTATCAAGATTGCGTCGGCCGCCGTCCCCGCGCCCAGACCGCAAAGGCGATCACGACGGCGATCGCCAGGCCAAACCAGGTGATCGCGTATTGCATGTGGTCGTCCTTCAGATGGACGGAGAGCGGACCGGGTCTTGGCACGCCGGTTTGCGGCACTGGCGTTTCTAGATCGATGTAGAACGGCGCGACCTCGCCCCAGCCGAGCGCATGGGCCATCGCTATGTGGTCGCGCGTAAACCACAGCCGTTTGGCGTGTTCCTCGTTTGGCGTGAGCACGCCGGCCGCGACCGGGAAGCGGATGTAACCGGTCAACGTGACTGGCTTGTTGGTGATGAGCTGCGCCACTGCGCGGTCCTGTGTGCCGCGGTCCTGCATCATGTTGGGCACGAAGCCGGCATTGACGGCAACGATCTCGCCGGACGGCAGGCGCGCCGGAAGATAGGCCCATGTGCCGGGACCGGAAATATCGGGGCGCACCGCCGAACCGGAACTATAGACCATCGCATCCAGACGCTGCTCATAGGTCGCGACGAAAGTCACGCGCCGGAACTCGTCGTGATGGGGCGTGAGCGTGCGCCATTGCGAGGAGGGCGGCAGCGGCCCCGGCGCGGCGGCGAGCCGTTCATCGAGCGCCGCGATCAGCGCGTGCTTTTCCGCGCGCCGCTGCAGCTGCCAGACGCCGAGGCCCAAGAGCAGCGCGACCATCACCAGCGTAAAAATGGCGAAGGCGCGCGTGCCGCGTTGAGACTGGTCGGATGGTTTCACGTGTCCTTGCATAGCCGAGCATATAGGAGACGTTGCGCGACCCTCCCACCCTTAAGCCCAGGCTCGGCTTCGGCATTTTACAAAAACGCTCGTCAAAAGCGGCGATGCCCCACTGAGACGATGGGAAGCACACCGGCGCCGCGACGCCGGCGCATGGCTTCATGCGGCCGAACAGCAACTGGTCCAACATGTCACTACGGCGCGCGGTCGACCAGGCGGCCGGGCGCCGCGTTGTGGTGGAACTGCAGCGCGATCAGCAGCGACTTCATCGCGCGCAATGGCCACAGCGTGGTGGCGAGGATCAGCGGCAGCCACAGCGCGGCATGCACCCAGAATGGCGGCTGGTATTTGACTTCGACGATCAGCGCCGCGGTCACGACCACCGCGCCGGCGATGAGGATGATGAAGACCGCGGGACCGTCGCCGGAATCGATGAAGGAATAATCGAGCGCGCAAGTGGCGCATTTCGGCCGCAGCCGCAGGAAACCCGCGAACAGCTTGCCCTGGCCACAGCGCGGACAGCGGCAGGTGACGCCGCGAAGAACGGTCTGAGCGATCGTGACGGAGGACTCGTCGGTCATCTGGGTACCCAGGATACAGTCGCCTTGTAGCACAGGACACAAGAAAAAGGCGGCCCTTGCGGCCGCCTCTTTGAAGTGAACGAAACTGATCAACCAGGCCGAGCAGCCTACTCGACGCCGAGCCGGCCGCCGCCAGTGCCCCAGACGTAGATGCAAACGAACAGGAACAGCCAGACCACGTCGACGAAATGCCAGTACCAGGCGGCAAACTCGAAGCCGAGGTGCTGCTTCGGGGTGAAATGCCCGGCATAGGCGCGCGCCAAACAGACGATCAGAAACACGGTGCCGATCAGCACATGGAAGCCGTGGAAGCCGGTCGCCATGAAGAAGGTGGCGCCATAGACACTGCCGGAGAAACCGAAGGCGGCGTGGGCATATTCCCAGGCCTGCACGCAGGTGAAGCTCGCCCCGAGCAGCACGGTGAGGATCAAGCCGTATTTCAGGCCCTGCCGGTCATTTTCGAGCAGCGCGTGGTGCGCCCAGGTCACCGTCGTGCCCGACGTGAGCAGGATCAGGGTATTGAGCAGCGGCAGATGCCAGGGATCGAACGCCTCGATGCCCTTGGGCGGCCAGGTGCCCGGCACCGCGCAGGCGCCCATCTGGGTGCCGGCGCCGCAGCCGAACACCGCGTCGCGGGTCGCCTGCACCGCATCGGAGGGGAACAGCGAGGAGTTGAAGAAGGCCCAGAACCAGGCGACGAAGAACATCACCTCGGAGGCGATGAACAGGATCATGCCGTAGCGGTGGCTGATCTGCACCACGCGGGTGTGGTCGCCCTTGTACTGGGCCTCGCGGATCACATCGCCCCACCAGCTCGCCATGGTGTAGAGCACGCCGATCAGGCCGACCCCGAACACGATCGGCGCCGCGCCGAACATGTGGTGCATCCAGCCGATCGCACCGACCGCCATGATGAAGGCGGAGATCGACCCGACGACCGGCCACGGGCTCGGATCGACCAGGTGGTAGTCGTGGTGCTTTGCTTGGGCCGTAGCCATTATCGTCTCTCCGTTCGCGGTGCCGCCCCATCCGGCACATATTCGTCAACAAAAGCAAACCCTGCGCGACAATGCCGCGACGGGCGAGGTCAAAGGTTGCCCTTTGGCTTGTCCGGCTCGCTCGCGGCCAGCGGTTTTGCCGTGGGCTCACGCACCGGATAGAAGGTGTAGGACAGCGTGATGGTGTTCAGGCTGTCGTTCTCATGATCGTTGACGATCGAAGGATCGACATAGAACACCACCGGCATCTCGCGCTTCTCGCCGGGCGCCATGGTCTGCTCGGTGAAGCAGAAGCAGTTGATCTTCTGGAAATAGGCGCCGACCGTCAGCGGTGCGACGTTATAGGCCGCTTCGCCCGTGGTGGTGCGGGCCGACTGGTTGGTGGCCGTGTAGTTGACGGTGACGACCTCGCCGATCCTGACCTCGATTTCGGTCGCCTCTGGCTCGAACTTCCACGGCAGCCCGCCGGCGACATTGGAGTCGAAGCGCACCGCGATCTTGCGCGCGAGCGGCGCGCCCGAGGGCCCGGAGGTCGCGACCTGCGTGGTGCCGTTGAAGCCGGTGGTGCGGCAAAACCAGTTGTAGAAGGGGACGGCGGCATAGGCGGCGCCGACCATCAGCACCACGACGAAACCGCAAATCGAGGCCACCAGCGCGTCGCGACCAAAGCGCGGACGCACGCTGCTCTCGGCTATCTTGCTCGGCTCCTGCTCCATGTCCATCACAACGGCCGGTTCAGCACGGCCGGCCCCTTGACCAGCGTAACCGCGAAAAACAGCACCACGAGCACGCCGAGCGCGAGCGCGATGGCGATCGAGCGCTGCCGGCGGCTCCTCTTTTGCGCCTCGGTGAGGACGATTCCATCGGGCTCCTGCTCAGCCATCTGATCCGCCCGCGCCCCCATCAAGCGAACGAAGAACTGATCAAGGCACCAATCATGGGCGCGCCGGCGCGGACCACGACCTCGATCAACAGCGTCGCAAACAGCACGAACAGATAGAGAATCGAGAACGCAAACAGTTTTCGGGTGGCGCGGAGCGAGGAGGTCCGCTCGCGGCAGCGGTACACATTGGCCGCAAGGACCAGCATGCCGGCGCCAAGCAGCAGCGAGATCACGCCGTAGACCGCGTCGAAATAGCCGAGCGCCCACGGCGAACCCGCGATCGCGACCAGCACTATGGTGTAGAGCAGGATCTGCAGCCGCGTCGCATCGGGACCGGCGACTACGGGGAGCATCGGCACGCCGGCGCGTGCATAGTCGTCGGAGCGGAACAGCGCCAGCGCCCAGAAATGCGGCGGGGTCCAGAAGAAGATGATCAGGAACAACAAAAGCGGCTCTACGGACAGCGACCCGGTTGCGGCGACCCAGGCCACGATCGGCGGCAGCGCGCCGGCCGCGCCGCCGATCACGATGTTCTGGGCGGTCCAGCGCTTTAGCCACATCGTGTAGATGACGACGTAGAAGAAGATGGTGAAGGCGAGCAGCGCGCCAGCGTACCAGTTCACCAGGATGCCCAGGGTCAGCACCGAGAAGAACGCTAGCGTCGAACCGAAAGCGAGCGCTTCGGCGCGCGTGACCTTGCCTCGGGGGATCGGCCGGTTGGCGGTGCGCACCATCTTGGCGTCGATGTCTCCCTCGAGCGCCATGTTCAGCGCGCCGGAGGCGCCCGCACCGACCGCGATGCAGAGCAGCGAGGTGAAGGCCAGCACGGGATGGAAATGCCCAGGCGCGATCGCCAGTGCCACCAGAGCGGTGAAGATCACGAGCGACATCACCCGCGGCTTCAGCAGCGCGAAATAATCGCCGACCTCGGCCTCGGAAATGCGGGGCGAGGAGAGCGCGATGGCGTCGTGATCGATGACCGACACTTGTGAACCTGTTTCTCAAGAAGTCGCGGCGCCTTTTGCAGGCGCCGCGGATGTCTCACTGCACGCGCGGCAGCACTTCGAACTGGTGGAACGGCGGCGGCGAGGACAGCGTCCATTCCAGCGTGGTTGCACCGGCCCCCCAGGGATTGTTGGCTGCCTGCTGCTTGCGCATGAAGGCGTCGAGCACACCGTAGAGGAAGATCAGGACGCCAAAACCCGAAATGTAGGAGCCGATCGACGAGATGAAGTTCCAGCCGGCGAACGCGTCGGGATAGTCGATGTAGCGCCGCGGCATGCCGGAGAGGCCCAAAAAGTGCTGCGGGAAGAACACCAGGTTGACGCCGACGAAGGTGAACCAGAAGTGCGCCTTGCCGATGGTCTCGTTGTACATGTAGCCCGACATCTTCGGGAACCAGTAGTACCAGCCGGCGAAGATCGCGAACACGGCGCCGAGCGACAGCACGTAGTGGAAATGCGCCACCACGTAGTAGGTGTCCTGCAGCACACGATCGACGCCGGCATTGGCCAGCACCACGCCGGTGACGCCGCCGACCGTGAACAGGAAGATGAAGCCGATCGCCCACAGCATCGGAGTGCGGAATTCGATCGAGCCGCCCCACATCGTCGCGATCCACGAGAAGATCTTTACGCCCGTCGGCACCGCGATCACCATGGTCGCGGCGACGAAATAGGCCTGCGTCGCCGACGACATGCCGACCGTGTACATGTGATGGGCCCAGACCACGAAGCCGATGCCGCCGATCGCGACCATCGCATAGGCCATGCCGAGATAGCCGAACACCGGCTTGCGCGAGAAGGTCGAGACGATCTGGCTGATCATGCCGAAGCCGGGCAGGATCAGGATGTACACTTCGGGATGGCCGAAGAACCAGAACAGATGCTGGAACAGCACCGGATCGCCGCCGCCATCGGCGGCGAAGAAGGTGGTACCGAAATTGCGATCGGTGAGCAGCATCGTGATGGCGCCGGCGAGCACCGGCAGCGCCAACAGCAGCAGGAAGACGGTCACCAGGATCGACCACACGAACAGCGGCATCTTGTGCAGCGTCATGCCCGGCGCGCGCATGTTGAAGATCGTGGTGATGAAGTTGATCGCGCCGAGGATCGAGGAGGCACCGGCCAGATGCAGCGACAGGATCGCGAAGTCGACGGCGGGTCCGGGATGGCCCGAGGTCGAGAGCGGCGCGTAGATGGTCCAGCCCGCGCCGACGCCGTTGGAGCCCGGCTCGCCTTCGACGAAGCTCGAGGTCAGAAGCAGCGCGAAGGAGGCCGGCAAGAGCCAGAACGAGATGTTGTTCATGCGCGGGAACGCCATATCCGGCGCACCGATCATGAGCGGCACCATCCAATTGCCGAAACCGCCGATCATCGCCGGCATCACCATGAAGAAGATCATGATCAGGCCGTGCGAGGTCACGAACACGTTATAGGTGTGGTTTTCGTGGAATAGCTGGATGCCCGGATACATCAATTCGATGCGGATCGCGATCGACATCGCGGCACCGATGCAGCCGGCGATGACCGCGAACACCAGGTACATCGTGCCGATGTCCTTGTGGTTCGTCGAATAGAGCCAGCGCCGCCAGCCGGTCGGGTGGTGGGCGTGGTCGCCATGAGCATCGGTGTGTGTCGCTGCGCTCGTTGCCATTTTGAAATCCTAGCCTTGCAGTCCCTTAAGTCGGACCTTCCGAGGTCCTCTCGCCCTTGTCCCGTCAGATGCGCAGGAGGCCGTTCGGCCTCACTGCGCCTCTACCCCCTTGGCCCTCTCAGCCGACGCAAACGTGTTCTGCGGCGCGCTGGCAAACTTCTTCTTCGCCGCCTCGACCCATTCGGCGAATTCCTGGTCGTTCACGACCCGAACCGCGATCGGCATGTAGGCATGGTCCTTGCCGCACAGTTCAGAGCACTGGCCATAGAACATGCCGGTCTTGGTGGCCTTGAACCAGGTCTCGTTCAGCCGGCCCGGCACGGCGTCGATCTTGATGCCGAAGGCTGGCACCGCGAAGGAATGGATGACATCGGCGCCGGTGGTCTGGACGCGAACGACCTTGTTCACCGGCACGACCATTTCGTTGTCGACGCCGAGCAGCCGCGGCTGCTTGTCCTGGGCGAGCAGCGAATCGAACTCGAACTTGCCGTTGTCGGGATAGGCGTAGGACCAGTACCACTGCTTGCCGGTCGCCTTGACCGTGAGGTCGGCCTTCGGAATGTCGAGCTCCAGGAACAGGAGGCGGAACGACGGGATCGCGATGCCGACCAGGATCAGCACCGGGATCAGCGTCCAGGCCACCTCGATTAGGGTGTTATGGGTGGTCCGCGAAGGCACCGGATTGGCGCGCGCGTTGAACTTGACCATCACGTAGACGAGCAGCGCCAGCACGAACAGCGTGATCAGCGTGATCACGACCAAGAGGCCGTTGTGGAACGAGGTAATGGTCTCCATGACCGGGGTGGCGGCTTCCTGGAGCCTGAACTCCCAGGGCGCCGGCTGTCCCAGCTCAGCAGACGCCGCGCCACTCATCACCAGTGCCACGCCGGCCAGCGTCAAACCCAGCAACCGCCGGCCCATCTGGCCCATCGACATTGTCATGCCGCTCGCGCTCCCTTCAGAAATGTCCCCAAGGCGCCCCCGCCGGACGGCGTTTGTCTGGGTGCCGCAACGTTCCGCCCCCCGACAAACGGCCGTGAGGTGGTCCCGAAAGGCACCTGGCCAGATCGTGAGATCGCCGAAATCCAGCCTCTCAAACCATAATTCGCCGGCCATCGCAATGCGGTCGTGGGACTATTGAACGCCGCATCCCATCGTTCTTTTGGCTCGGTGGCCATGTCGCATTTTCCCGTGAAAGTGAGGCGACGGGCTCATAGCGGGCCGCCGTGCGCGCTTGACAGCCATTCTGTCCGTTGTAGGCAAAGATCGACCTGCTCGGGGCTGCGCTGATTCGCGACATTGCATTCCACCCGGCTCGCCTTCAAGACGCCCTCTTGCCGGTCCACCCCAAGCGGGTATTTTCGTATCTCCTGAGGATCGAGCGGATGAAGGCTTTGCAGAACACCGCGACCGGCCAGAAGGATCGCCAAGCGGGCTGCCAGGCGGGCCACGGCCGCCGCTTGGGCGCTCGGCCGGCGCGCTGGCTCGCCGCAATTTTGGCGCTTGCCCTACTGCCGCTCGCAACCGGCGCGGCGCACGCGCAAGGCGCGGTGCGCTCGGTGCATGGCGACTGGCAGATCCGCTGCGACACCCCGCCGGGCGCGCAGGCCGAGCAATGCGCGCTGATCCAGAGCGTGGTAGCCGAGGACCGCTCCAATGCGGGACTCACCGTCATCATGCTGAAGACCGCCGACCAGAAAAGCCGGCTGATGCGCGTGGTGGCGCCGCTCGGCGTGCTGCTGCCGTCGGGCCTGGGCTTAAAGCTCGACAATCAGGATGTCGGCCGCGCCGGTTTCGTGCGCTGCCTGCCGAACGGCTGCGTCGCCGAAGTCGTGATGGACGAGAAGCTGCTGAACCAGCTCAAGACCGCGAAGACGGCGACCTTCATCATCTTCGAGACGCCGGAAGAAGGCATCGGGTTTCCGCTCAGCCTGAACGGATTGGCGGACGGGTTCGACAAGCTGCCGTAGCTCGCGATTAGAACAGCAGCGCCATCAGGAGCAGGTTCGCGTAGGCGCCGTCCACCTTCACCGCGTAGCGCTGCACACCCTCGGTCACGAAGCCGAATTTTTTGTAGAGCGCGACCGCGTTGACATTGTCCTCGCGGACCGTCAGTTCGATCCGCGACCAGCCAAAGCCGCGCGCCGCCTTCAGCGCTTTCGCGATCAGCCGCGTGCCGATGCCCTGCCCGCGATAGGCCGGCAGCAGGCCCATGCCGAGCACCCCGACATGGGCGTGGATCGGGCGCGGTTTTGCGGTCACGTCACACCAGCCGACGACCTCGCCTCCGGAAACCGCAACGAATTGCGGGAAGCCGTGCCGGATCGTGTCTAGAATGAAGGCGCGCGTCGCCTCCAGCGGCGGCGCTTCGAGGAAGGCAAGATAGCGCCGCTCCCTCGCCACCACATCGAGAGTCCGATGAAAGCTCTCGATGTGAGCCTCGGCCATCGGGACAATCTCGATCGGATTCATCGCCGTGCAGCTCCTTTCGCATCTTGCTCTGGTGTTCGTTTCTTGCTGGTCTCATTTGTGGACCAGCGGACCCCCGCGCAACGCTCCAGCACGCGGCAAAATCACTCGCCGAAGCGCTGTGGCCCCGGACCGGCATATGCCTTAAAGGGACAAGATGACGGCCTCGTAATGTCCGGCCCGCCGCAAATCGCCTCGCGGCCGTTCACAACACCTCAAATATGGCGATCGGATGCGCATCTTCTGGCTCCGGCCCCCTCGCATCGTCGCCCAGGACAGACTATCTTCTTTGCCAACCTGCTCGCAATGGAAGAGGGCCGATGACCCCCACAACCTCGCTGATCGACCGCGCCAATCTCGACCGCGACGCCGTGCGCCGCGAGGTCGGCCGTGGGCTTTTGGGCGCCGATGACGGCGAGCTGTTCCTGGAGTACAGCCAGACCGAAGCCTTGATGTTCGACAATGGTCGTCTGAAGCAGGCGACCTATGACACGAGCCAGGGTTTTGGCCTGCGCGCTGTCAAGGACGATGCGGTCGGCTATGCGCATTCCTCCGACGTGTCGCTGCCGGCGCTGATCCGTGCTGCCGACGCGGTCGCGGCCGTCCGCGGCGGCTATTCGGGCTCATTTGCAGCGCCGCCGCCCCACAGCAACATCCGTCTTTATGGCGATGACAATCCGCTCGATGCCCCTGGTTTTGAGACCAAAGTAAAACTGCTCGCCGAGATCGACGCCTATTTGCGCGACAAGGACCCGCGGGTGCGGCAGGTCACCGTGTCGCTCGCCGCCACCTGGCAGGTGGTCGAAATCGTCAGGCCCGACGGCGAGAGCTATCGCGACATCCGCCCGCTGGTGCGCGTCAACGTTTCCGTGGTCGCCGGCCAGGGCGACCGGCAGGAGAGCGGCAGCAAGGGCTATGGCGGCCGCGAGGGCTATGCCCGCTTCATCGAGACCAGATCCTGGCGCGATGCCGCCGACGGCGCGCTCCGCGAGGCGATCGTCAATCTGGAGTCCGTGCCCGCGCCCGCCGGCGAGATGGATGTGGTGCTCGGGGCCGGCTGGCCCGGCGTGATGCTGCACGAGGCGGTCGGCCACGGGCTCGAAGGCGATTTCAACCGCAAGAAGACCTCGGCCTTCGCCGGGCTGATGGGCAAGCCGGTCGCGGCCAAGGGCGTCACCGTGGTCGATGACGGCACCATGGCCTCCCGCCGCGGCTCGCTCTCGATCGACGACGAGGGTACGCCGACCAACCGTACCGTGCTGATCGAGGACGGCATCCTGGTCGGCTACATGCAGGATCGCCAGAACGCCCGGCTGATGGGCATGCGCCCGACCGGCAACGGCCGGCGCGAGAGCCATGGCCATGTCCCGATGCCGCGCATGACCAACACCTACATGCTCGCCGGCACCCGCGATCCGAACGAGATCATCGCTTCGGTGACGAACGGCATCTATGCGGTGAACTTTGGCGGTGGCCAGGTCGATATCACGTCCGGCAAATACGTGTTCCAGGTCACCGAGGCCTACCGGATCGAGGGCGGCAAGCTCGGTGCCCCGCTCAAGGGCGCGATGCTGATCGGCAACGGGCCAACCGAC
>NZ_JAFATE010000180.1 GCF_019244115.1 Bradyrhizobium sp. | reverse complement strand
GCGCCCTGGCTGCTGCACCGGCACGAAAAGCTCTGGCGCGATCCCAACGCCTTCATCCCGCAGCGTTTCATCACGGACGGAGCGCCCGACCGTTTCGCCTATCTGCCGTTCGGCGTCGGCGCGCGGGTCTGCATCGGGGCGCACTTTGCGCTGGTGGAAGCCACATTGGCGCTGGCCAAGCTGATCGGCGCGTTTCGGGTCGAACTCGCCGACGAGACGCCGGTCATGCCGACCGCTGTCGTCACCACGCAACCGGACCGCTCGCCGCCGTTTCTGATCACACCTCGTTGACCGCACTTGCGGTTGCGGCAGGCGGTCGCATTTATGTACCGATATGCAAAATATTGACGGGCAGATTTTGGTTCTGAAGGACGCTGCCGAGCCGGCGATTGCGGATGCGATCGGGCGACTCATCGAGAGCGGTCGGGATCACGAGCTCAACCGCATCAATGTGCTGGATTTTTCCAGCCGGAACGGCTTCGATGAGGAGCGGGTGATCTCCACCTTTCTCCACGCCTCCAGGCTTGGCCTGTTCGATCTCACCTGGAATGTGCTTTGTCCGGGCTGCGGCGGCGTGCTCGATGCGCACACCACGCTGAAATCGCTGCGCAGCGACGATTACCATTGCGGGCTGTGCGCCTGCGGCTACCAGGCCTCGGTCGACGAGCAGGTCGAAGTGGCTTTCACGATCTCTCCGCGCGTGCGGAGGATCGGCGCCCATGATCCGCACAGCCTGCCGCTGTGGGATTATTACCGGCAGATGTTCTGGAGTTCCGGCATCGATCTCGACGAGACGTCACTAAAAACCCTCACCGAGGATGTCACGCTGCGCGCGGTCGAGTTGCCTGCTGGCGAGAAGACCACGCTGTCGCTCGATCTGCCGGCGGAGTTCATTATCATCTTCGAACCAGTGACGCACGCCGCGCGCTTCATCGACGTGCAGGGCGAGCGGGCCGACGCGCCGCAGCAGCTCAGCCTGTCCTACAAGAAGCAGCCCGGTCCGGTCGAGACCGTGACGTTGCGGCCGGGGCCGCTCGAACTCTCGCTCGACAACCAGGCGGGCGTGCGGGTCCTGCCCACGGTGCTGATTGCCGCCGAGGGGCTTCACCTCCTGATCGGCAAGCGCAAGCCGTTCCTCACCGCCAAGCGGATGCTGTCCAACCAGACCTTTCGCGATGTCTTCAAGGCCGACAATCTCGACATCGACCAGCGGCTGAAGATCACCTCGCTGACCTTCCTGTTCACCGATCTCAAGGGCTCGACCGCGCTCTATGAGCGGGTCGGCGATCTCGCCGCCTTCGACCTGGTGCGCGCCCATTTCCATGCGCTGCTCGACATCATCGGTTCGGAAAAGGGCGCGGTCGTCAAGACGATCGGCGATGCCGTGATGGCGACCTTCGTCCGCCCGGAGCATGCGCTGATCGCGGGCCTGCGGATGCGCGCCGCGATGGACAAGCTGAATGAAAAGCGCGGCACCCGCGATCTGGTCGTCAAGATCGGCATTCACGAAGGCCCTTGCCTCGCGGTGATGCTGAACGAGCGGCAGGATTATTTCGGCCAGACCGTCAATATCGCTGCGCGCGTGCAAAGCCTCTCGACCTCACAGGAAATCCACATCACCGGCCCCGTGATCGACGCGCCGGGGGTTGCCACCATCCTGGAGAAGGAGGCGATCAGGCCGATCCAGAAGCACGCCGCGCTACGCGGCATCGCCGACAAGGTTCTGGTCTACGAGATCCCCTGATACCGCAGCTATCGCAACGGCCGTTTGCGTCGGTCATTCCGGGACGGCTCGAAGAGCCGGACCCGGAATCTCGAGATTCTCAGGTGCGCAATTGCGCACCATAGTTCGCGCTTGGCGCGCCCCGGAATGACTTGGCGATGATGGCGAACAATTAACCTCGCGCCGTCCTTCTGGCCGATTGTACGCACGCGCCTTTCAACTCATATATCCGTCGTCACCAGGTGCTAGAAATCCGGCACCGCTTTCAACTCGATCGATTTCGGCAGGAAACTCATGCTCGACGGACTGCGCCAATTCATAGCAGATGTGGTTTCTCCCCAGTCCCACCAGGATCGCGGGTTCGACGATCGGGGATACCGCCTGGCGGCGACGGCGCTGCTGATTCATGTCATTTCATTGGATGGCGAGCCTTCCGATGTCGAGAAGCGCAAGCTTCACGCCCTTATCGAGGCGAGCTTTGGATTAGATCCCGGGACCGCCGACCGGCTGATCGCCGAGGCGACGCTGGTCGAAGGCGAAGCCGTCGACCTCTATCATTTCACCAGCGTCATCATGCGCGAGGTCGACGAGGCCGGGCGTCTGCGCATCATCGAGATGATGTGGGAACTGGTCTATGCCGACGGCGAGGTCACCGAATTCGAGGACAATGTGGTGTGGCGAGCCGCCGACCTGCTGGCGGTATCCGCGCGCGACCGGATCGATCTAAAGCACCGCGTCGCCGCGCAGCTTGGAGCTGCGGCGCCCACCAAATAGCGGATACGGCCTCGAACCCATCAACCATCATGGGAGGAGCGAGCCTGCGGCAGGGTAGCGCGGTCGCACAACGGGCGCCTTGCCGGCGACAGAAAAGAATAGAAACAATTCGCCCGCCATTCGCGATGGCCGAGATGACGAAACTTTAATGTGCGGTGGATCACCGCAATCAAGCGAAGTAAGTCATAAAGCGCCGCTGTTCATATTTGGAAGGACGCCCTCACGATGCTCCCGCGCGCGCTGACTTGCATGCGACCGCGCTGCCGCGATCTGCTCGCCCGCGCCGCCGGGCCCGCAGGCGATTGATTTCAGAGCCTTTGACCGTGACCGAACGTGTAACGCTGATTACCGGTGCTTCCGCGGGGATCGGCGCCGAGTTGGCGCGTGTCTTTGCGGCCAACGGTCATCGCGTTGCGATCAGCGGCCGGCGTGAGGACCGCCTGGCGGCTTTGGCCAATGAAATCACCGCATCCGGCAAAGCGGCGCCGATAGTCATTCCCTGCGATCTCGAACAAGCCGGCGCGACCGACCAGGTCGCGGCCGCCCTGTCGGCGGCGGGCGTCGAGGTCGAGTATATCGTCAACAACGCCGGCTTCGGCCTGTTCGGCCCGTCGAACAAGCTCGATCGTGCCGCCCAGCTCGGCATGATCGCCGTCAACGTGCAGGCCCTAACCGATCTGTCGCTTCGCTTCTCCGACAGCGTGATTCGCCACCGCGGCGGCATCCTCAATGTTGCGTCGGTGGCCGGCTTCCTGCCCGGGCCGGGAATGGCGGTGTATTACGCCTCCAAGGCCTATGTGCTGTCGTTCACGGAGGCTCTGCGCGGGGAGCTCGCGCCGTACGGCGTGCGGGTGACGGCGCTCTGTCCCGGACCCGTCCCCTCCGAGTTTCAGACCCGGGCCGGGATCAAGCCCGGCATCGACTCGGCGGTCCTGAATGTCTCGCCCGTCGATGTCGCCAAGGAGGCCTATCGCGGCCTGATGGCCAACCGACGCGCCGTGCTGCCGGGTTTCGGGGTCAAGATGGTACCATTCCTGCTGCGATTTTTTCCACGCGGCTTCATCCTCGCGGCAGTTGGCCGTCTCCAGCTCGGCAAGCGCTGATCGGGCCACTGCCCCATCTCAGGGCGCGGTCTGCGATGGCGACATTCGAATATCGTGTGGCGTCGATGCAAGCGGTTTGGCCCCATCCTTGCTTTTCATCAAGGCGGCCAACACACGCGATGTTAACCTTTGCTTAGCTATGATTGCCATGCGATGACAATGCAACTGCCCAGGATGTCCAGTCGCGCAGGCGCGGTGGACCCCGCGCCGCGGCGGTCGGTCGGCGAGCCTGCGGCCCTGCTGCCGGTTCTCATGGTCCTGCACCAGGAAACATCGAGCCCCGGCCGCGTCGGCAATGCCTTGCGCGCGCTCGGGCACGATCTCGACATCCGCCGTCCGCGCTTCGGCGATTCGCTTCCCGAGACGCTCGAAGGGCACGCCGGTGCCGTCATTTTCGGCGGACCGATGAGCGCCAATGATGCCGACGATTACATCCACCG
>NZ_JAFATE010000144.1 GCF_019244115.1 Bradyrhizobium sp. | reverse complement strand
AATCGAATGGAAGCTCGAGAAGCTTTGTAACCTGCTCGCGAGCACCGGCCACGGCGACAACGGCGCTCGGCTCGAAATACTTCGGGACCAGATCGAGCAACAACGCGGACGTCGAATTAAGCTTCTCACTCAGCTTAAGCACACAGCAATTGCCCGCCGCAAGCGCCGTGATCGCAGGGCGAAGCAGCAATAGCAGCGGGCCGTTGAAGGGACCGATTATCAACGCCACGCCATAAGGATCGCGATAGACAACACCGCGATGCCCGGTAGCCGCCAGCGCCCGCGGCACCGGCGCCTCGACCGGCTTCATCCAGTCCTTGAGCTGGCTCTTCTGGAATGCGACCTCGCCGAGACAGGCGAACGTCTCGAAAATCTGCTCCTGACTGGCGGTCTTGAAATCCCGCGCGATCGCGCGCTGGAGCGCTGTTTCGTTCTCCGCAACGAGCCGGGCCATTCGGTCAAGCTGCTCGATCCGCCAGGCATAGCTGCGCGTCATCCCTGTCGCAAAGTGCCGCTTTTGCTGGTCGAACAGATCCTGGAACGAATTCATGGTCGGCGTTCCTCAGAAAAGGGGGATTACTCGTTCAGCTGGCCGCGTCGACCAGCGCGCGCTTGAGGCTGGCGTCCAGTTCACTGGCGACCGCAGCGACCCGCTCGTCACCGAACTGGCCGAACAGCGAGGACGGCAGGTCGTATTCGAATATTGCCTGGCCGGCGTCGTTCTCGTAGAGCACGACGCGCAGCGGCGCGTACAGCGCAGCCGGCAATTGGTGCCGTGTCATGCGCGATGCGGTCAGCGGGTTGCCGATGTCGTACTGGACGGCGTTGCGCCGCCTGTCGGCGATCTGCAACAGGCCACCGTGGTCCCGGCTGTCAAAGATCGACAGCGCGGGGAGGCGCTCCAGTGCCTTTCTGGCACGCTTGGTCTGGCCATCTCGCAGCAGCGCGAGTACTCCCGGATCGAGCTGCGGAAGCGCGCGTTCCAGCGACGCCTTCGCCACGGCAAACGGCTTCGCCGACGCGATCCGGATGTGCTCGATCTCAATCTTGCGCGGCGTGATGGAGAAATCGGTCATGGCTGGCCTATCGCTGAAGAAGTTTGGCGGGTGTCGCGGATCGCGGCCCAGACCTTTTGCGGTGTCAGGGGCATGTTAGTTCATAGTCAGGACCATGCGCAGGCGTGCCTTGCCGGCCATCATCTTCGCGTAGGCATCCGCCGCTTGTTCGAGCGGGACCGTCTCGATCATCGCGGAAACGCCGCTCAACGCGCTGAAACGGAGTGTGGTGTCACCTGTCGCCGGGTCTCCTGTCAAAGCACCTTCAAGCTTGCGGCCCCCGAAGATGAGGTCCGAGCTCGAAATCTCGATCGGCTCCGGCCCGACCCCGAGGACGATCGAGACACCGCCGGGACGCAACCCGTTGAATGTTTCGGCGACCGTCTTGCCGCCGGAAGCCGTTATCAGAATGACTTTGGCGCCGCCGAGCGCCTGCAGAGCCTCGGCGGGGTCAGTAGCCGTGTTGTCGACGTAGTGGTGGGCGCCGAGCTTCTTCGCCAGGTCCGCCTGGTCGGCGCCCCGGGCAATCGCAACGACCTCGAACCCCATGCGCCGCGCGTATTGCACGCCCAGATGACCAAGACCGCCGATGCCGACCACAGCGACAAGCTCTCCCGCCTTTGCCGGTGCGTTTCGCAGCGCGCTGAACGTCGTGAGCCCCGCACACAGCAGCGGCGCCGCATCGACCGATGACAGGGAGTCTGGGATCGACACCAGACCGCTGGCCTTGGCGATCATCATTTCGGCATAACCGCCGTCATGATGAACGCCGGTAAATTCTTGGTTCCGGCAGTTGACGAGATCGCCGTTGCGGCAGAACTCGCAGTAGCCGCAAGGGCACCGTCAACTTGGCTGCTGCCGGCTTGCAGATCGGAAGCAGGGCGGGTAGCTGGACGCGATGACGACGCCAGTTTGCCCCAGCTACGCCGGTTATCGCTTTCCCGCCGAGATCATCAGCCATGCGGTTTGGCTGTATTTCCGCTTTCCCCTCAGCCTGCGCATGGTCGAGGAGATGCTGGCCGCGCGCGGCATCATCGTCAGCCACGAGAGCGTGCGGCAATGGGCGCTCAAGTTCGGC
>NZ_JAFATE010000121.1 GCF_019244115.1 Bradyrhizobium sp. | reverse complement strand
TCGCGGATGAGCCCAATGGTTTGCCGCTGAGCGACATCGCGCGCCGCCTCGACATGCCCAAAAGTGCCGCTCATCGGCTGCTTTCGTCGTTGGTCAATCGCCGCTTCGCGGTGCAGGACGATACCAGCCAACGCTATCGGCTGAGCGTGAAGCTTGCCGCGGTGGGTTTTCGCATCCTTGCGGGTGCCGGCACCTCCGATATCTGCCAGCCGTCATTGGATAGGCTGGCCATTCGAACCGGGGAACTCGTCCGCCTCGCTCTGGTGGAAGGCGACACGCTGTTCTGGATCGCCAAGTCGCAAGGCGCTTTGTCTGGCCTGAGATACGACCCTGATCTCGGGCAGGCCGTCGTGTTGCACGCAACGGCCACCGGCAAGGCGTGGCTGTCGACGATGAACGACGCAGCCGCGGTCAGCCTCGTCAAGAAGCGCGGATTTGTGGTGCCGGCACGCTTCGGCAAGCCCGTTGTTCGCGATGAGCCAACGCTGATCAGGGAGCTCGCAGCAACACGCGCTCGCGGTTATGGCATGGCGATAGAGGAAGGCGAGCCTGGTACCTGCGCCATGGCATCAGCGATTCTCGGCCGCGATGGGGTTGCGGTTGGCACCGTCAGCATCGCCGGTCCTGCTTCGCGCTTCACGCCGGAGCGCATGAAAGAGGTGGCGCCGGATCTCGCGGCGACGGTTAACGAGATCGCAGATCTTTGGCCGGCGCGACGCGTGATGAATTTTGTTTCCGGCAACGCGCTCAGGAAATCTTCCAATGCCTGAACTACGCGCCATTCAAATCGACGAAAGCATCAAGGGTCGCATCGCCATTGTCACGGGCGGCGCCAAAGGTATCGGCGCAGGCATTTCACGGGTGCTTTCTTCGGCAGGCGCCCATCTCGTGGTCGCGGACCGCGACGAGCCCGCCGCCGAAAAACTCGCCGCCAGCCTTCGCGCGACCGGTGCTGGTGCGACCGCCATCTCATGCGATGTCGGTGACACCGCGGCGGTAACGCAGGCGGTCAAAAGGATCGAACGCGTGCTCGGTGCGGTCGATCTGTTGGTGAATAATGCTGGCATCGGCGATTTCGTCTCGTTTCCGGACATCTCTCGCGAGCGCTGGGATCGCATGCTCAATGTCCACCTCACGGGTGCGTACAACTGCTGCCATGCCGTGATGCCCGACATGCTGAGGCGCCGTTTCGGCCGCGTCGTTAATGTCTCGTCAGTCGCCGGAAAGAGAGGCGACTTCATCGGTAACGCGCATTACACCGCTGCAAAAGCCGGAATGATCGGGCTGACGAAGTCGCTCGCCGCCTGGGCCGCTCCCTATGATGTGCGCGTCAACGCCATCGCGCCCGGAATCGTCGATACGGAACTGACTCGAGAGATGAGTAAGCCCCATCAGGCGACGACGATTTCGCGAATTCCGCTGGGTCGTTTCGCGCAGCCGGATGAGATTGCTTCGGTTGTTTTGTTTCTGTTGTCCGATGCCTCGAGCTACGTCATCGGTGAAACTATCAACGTCAATGGCGGCTCCTATCTCGATTAGCCAGAAGATTTCGTTCCGGATCCATCGAATGAGTCACTACAACACTGGCGAAATATCATGATCGGTGGCGGTCTCCCACTTTCATTACTGGAGCGGCTTCCCGGCGTCGCTCACCGCAAGACGGACGCGTCCCGGCCGGAGTCCGCAGGTGGTTGATCGGACAACCGACACGGCCGTGCGCATCGGCGTCGTAGGAGTAGGCGCGATCGGACGTCGTCATGCGCAATATTGCGTCGATGAGCCCGCAACGACTCTCATTGGTATTGCCGATCCGGCAAGTGAAGCCGGGAGCCTCGCTCACGAGTTTGGCGTGCCTCACTTTCGCTCTCTGGAAGACATGCTGGATGCTCAGCGCGCCGACGGGATCATCGTCGCGGTGCCGACCCCGCTGCATTGCAAGGTGGCTCTGACTGCAATTCGACGTGGAATTGCGGTGTTGATCGAGAAGCCAATTGCCAAGCACCCGGCTGAAGCCACAGAGCTGATAGCGACGGCCAATTCAACTGGCGCGAAAATTCTGGTTGGGCATCATCGGCGCCATAATCCGATCGTGCGCGAAGCGCGCGATATTGTGAAAAGCGAACTTGGCCAGTTACTGGCGGTCAACGTGTTGTGGGCCGTTCTGAAACCCCGCAGCTATTTCGAGCCGCAGTGGCGACGGGTTGCTGGTGCTGGCCCCGTCCTTACCAACCTTGTTCATGACGTTGACCTGCTGCGATTCATGTGCGGGGAGATCGTCAGCGTTACCGCGGCGGCCCGTCGGTCCGCGCGTAGGCACGAGGTCGAGGATACCGTCGCGGTCCTTTTGGACTTTGAAAGCGGAGCGCTCGGCACGATCACCGGATGCGACGCCAGCCCGTCGCCCTGGTCATGGGATGCGAATTCCGGCGAGAACCCCAATTTCCCGGTGAGCCGCGAAAACTCCTACCGCTTTCTCGGCAGCGATGGCTCGCTTGAGTTTCCGGATCTGCATGTATGGAAATATCGCGTCGACGGCGAGGCCGGTTGGACACGGCCAATCAGTCGGGAGGGGCGCATCGTGAAGGCCCAGGATGCCTATCGTCGCCAGTTGCGGCATTTCTGCCGCGTCATCAAGGAACATGAAGAGCCGCTGGTCAGCGCAGAGGATGCACGTCGCAGTCTGCAGGTAACCGCTGCAATCCTGCGATCCGCGGCAACGGGCCAGTCGGTCAACCCCGCTGAAATGCAAGGGGCGGCGTAGTGAGAATCGCGATCGTCGAATCGACGCATTGGCACATGCCGCTCTATCTCGATGCGCTCGAGGCCCCGAGCTTACGTGTGGTCGGTGTTACGGACAGCGCTCAGAAAACCGGTCTATCTTTGGCGAAGCGGTTCGGCTGCGAGGTCTATCGCAATCTCGACAACCTACTGGATATGCAGACCGTCGATTTTGCATTCGTGTTTGGCCGTCACATCGACATGCCTACGCTGGCAGGAAAATTGATTGAACGCGGCATTCCGTTTGCGATCGAGAAGCCCTGTGGAATCCGCGCGATCGACGTGGATCGTCTGGGAGCCAGCGCTGAGGCAAAAAATCTCTACGTCGCAGTACCTATGATCTTCCGCATGAGCGATACGCTGGACATCGTCGGGCACACGAAAACGCGCCCTGATTTCGCCAGCTTCCGCTTCATGACCGGGCCACCATCCCGTTACGAGGCTGCGGGAACACCGTGGATGCTGCGGTTCGACCTGGCCGGCGGCGGTCCGCTGATCAATCTTGGGGTGCATTTCATCGACTTGTTCTCTGTTCTTGCGCGGGACGAGATCGTGTCGGTGTCCGCAGTATCGTCCTCGGAAATTAACGGCCTCTCGATCGAAGATGTCATCAGTGTGCGAATGGTGACGAAGCAGAACCGCATAGGTACCCTGGAGTGCGGGTACATATTCCCGAGCGACAACAAAATTCAGCGGGAATTTACCTTCTCGATTAGCTCGCAGGATTCCTATTACGCGTCCGGCGACGATCAAATCCTTGTCCGATCGAAGTCAGCCGATGGACAAATTGAAACGCGAAGAATTCCCGCGCGCCTCGAAACCGATGTCTATTATCCGCTTTTTGTTCGCCGCGTTCTCGACGAAGTGCGGGCTGGATCCGTGCCTGTCGCCGGTCTCCGCGATGCTTCGCGGGCTCTTAGGATCGTGGAGGCCGCCTATCTGTCCGCGTCGCGCCACGGTATGCCCATCCAATTGAATGCGTTGCCATGAGAGAGTTTGCTGAAGCGCTCGTTAGGGCACGCCGTTGCGATGGACGGCTGACCGCCGGGTTTGGGGAATTGCCCAGCATCGAGCAGGGCTATGCCGTTCAAGATCGCGTTCAGGCTTTGCTCCGGCGGCGGATTGCCGGATGGAAAGTGGCCCGGACACCTGACGGCGAGGTGATTTCCGCGCCAATCCTCGACGATGCCGTATTCAAGTTAGGGGCCAACGTACCGCTGAAAACGCTGTCACATGGCTTTGAGTGTGAGTTGGCGTTCGAGGTGAAGCATCGGCTGCCTGTGCTATCGCGAACCGAATACGTCATCGACGATGTCTTGCCGGCACTCGGTGAGGCCCTGGCCGTCTTCGAGCTATTGTCGTGCAGGACCGAGCAGGGATTTCAATCTCCGCGTCCCTTGCTTATTGCCGACAATCTCGGAAGTGGCGGCATTGTACTGGGAGCGCCACGCGCCGACTGGCACAGCCTCGATCTCGA
>NZ_JAFATE010000077.1 GCF_019244115.1 Bradyrhizobium sp. | reverse complement strand
ATGCGGTCGCTCGCCAAGGCCTCGATGGATGCGGGCGCCGCCGGTGTGATGATCGCGCCGCCGCCGAATCTGCGCACCGACGACCAGATTGTCGGCTATTTCAAGCAGGCGCAGGAAGCGATCGGCCCGGATATTCCCTGGGTGCTGCAGGACTATCCGCTGACGCTTCAGGTCCAATTCACGCCAGCCGTTATCAAGAAGATCGTAATGGACAGCCCGTCCTGCGTGATGCTCAAGCATGAGGACTGGCCGGGCCTGGAAAAAATCTCGACCCTGCGCGGCTTCCAGAAGGACGGCTCGCTGCGTCCGCTGTCGATCCTCTGCGGCAATGGCGGGCTGTTTCTCGATTTCGAGATGGAGCGCGGCGCCGACGGCGCCATGACCGGCTATGCTTTCCCGGAACTCCTGATCGACGTGGTGCGGCTCTCGAAGGAGGGCCGGCGCGATGAGGCGCACGATCTGTTCGACGCCCATCTGCCGCTGATCCGCTACGAGCAGCAGCCGGGCGCGGGGCTTTCCGTGCGCAAATATGTGCTGCAGAAGCGCGGCATCATCGCCTCCAGCGCGCAGCGGAGGCCCGGCGCCGGCATCACCCCGACGGCGCGCGCCGAGGTCGACTATTTGCTCTCGCGCGTCGCGCGGGTCGATCGCCGCGCGAACCTGCTGCCGCAATCGAGCGCCGCGGGCTAGATCGCGATGGCCGAGATCGTGACCCCGCGTCCCGCATCGACCGTGCTGCTGCTCCGCGACAGCACGGCGGCGGCCGAGATCGAAGTGTTCATGATGGTGCGTCACCACCAGATCGAGTTCAACTCGGGCGCGCTGGTGTTTCCCGGCGGCAGCGTCGAGACAGGTGATCAGGCGATCGTCGAACGGGGCGAGCTCTATTCGGGCGGGGAGGGACTTGATGCGGCGAGCCTGAGTTTTCGCATCGCGGGCATCCGCGAGACATTTGAGGAAAGCGGCATCCTGCTGGCGCGGCCGAAGGGCCTGGCGGCCCTGATTGATGCAGCGCGTGCAGGCGCGATCGAAGCGGCGCATCGCGCCGCGTTGAACGAGCGTAAGATCACGTTCCTGGACGTGCTCATCGCGAATGATCTGCGGCTCGCGCTCGATGCGCTCGTTCCCTATGCGCACTGGATTACGCCGGAGGGCATGCCAAAACGTTTTGACACCTGGTTCTTTCTTGCCGCAGCGCCGCCGGACCAACTCGGCGCCCATGACGGAAGGGAATCCACCGATTCGATCTGGGTGTCGCCGCGGGAGGCGCTCGCGGGTGGCGACAGCGGCCGCTTCAAGCTGCCGTTCCCGACCATGCGCAACCTGATCAAGCTCGGCAAGCAGGCGCGTGTTGCCGACGCGCTCGCGGAGGCGACCGGCAGGCCGGTCGTGACCGTCATGCCTGTCATGACGCGGCTCAATGGCGGCCGCCAGCTCGTGATCCCGCGCGAGGCCGGCTATGACGGCGAGGTCTTTGAGGTCGGTGCGCTCGGCTAGCATACTTCGTTTGATATCGAAGAATCGTATTTCCATGCCGTGTAAATTCCGCTCCACCGTCTTCGAGAATTGGAAATCCGGATATGGAAGCCGCAAGTCCACCGCGGCCGGCGCTCGCCGGCGAGCTTGCGCTGCTGTTATTGCTCGCGACGCTGTGGGGAGCATCCTACAGCTTCATCAAGCTCGGCGTCGCCACCATCGCGCCGATCACGCTGATCGCAGCGCGCACCCTGATTGCGGGCGTGCTGCTGCTCGGCATCATGCGCTGGCGCGGCATCAAGATGCCGCGCGACCGCGCCACCTGGTCTCGTTTCGCGATCCAGGCCTGCCTCAACAGCGTCATTCCCTGGACGCTGATCGCCTGGGGCGAACGCTTCGTCGATGCCGGGCTCGCGACCATTCTCAATTCCGCCGCGCCGATCTTCGCCTTCCTGTTCACGGCTGTCGTGACGCGGCACGAGGCGCTGACGGCGCGCAAGCTGATTGGCGTGGTCGTCGGCATGGCCGGCATTCTCTTGATCGTCGGCGTGTCGGCGCTGGACCATGTCGGACAGCAACTTCTGGCGGAGATCGCAATCGTCATCGCAACGGTCTGCTACGCCTGCGGTGCGATCTTCAGCCGCGGCTTCAAGGGGCTCGATCCCATGGCGCCGGCCGCGGGCTCGCTGCTCAGCGGCACCGCAATGCTGATTCCGCTGAGCCTCGTTTTCGAGCGGCCGTGGACATCGGCGCCGTCCGCGGCCTCGATCCTGGCGCTGCTCGCGCTTGCGGTATTTTCGACCGCGGCGGCGTTCGTGATCTATTTCCGGCTGATCCAGACGCTGGGATCGGTCGGCACGACGGCGCAGGCTTATTTGCGGGTCCCGATCGGCGTGGCCCTGAGCGTGGCATTTCTGGGCGAGACGCTGGCGCCCACGGCGTGGGTCGGCCTGGCCTGCGTCATTCCTGGCGTCGCAGCGATGACGGTCCCGGTACGAAGGGCAGGGAAGATCGGCTGAGACCCGGTGTTATTCCGGGGGTGTGCCGCCCCCATTGTCATGGCGTTCCCAGCTTGTTCTCCCCGGCGTCTATCCGTCGTATATTGCGGCTTTGAAGCCCGGTCCCGCCATGATCCTTAAAGCCTTTTCGGCCGTTACGCGCCGTGTCAGATCCTATTCGCTGTCGATCGGGCAGCTGACCTTTGGCAGCTTTCTCCTGCTTCTGGCCGTGATCACGGCAACCAGCATCGCCAGCGTGATCGCGATCCGCCGCATCGATTCGACCTTCGCGGAACTGCAGCGGCTGCAGGACGTCGGCGACATCGCCGAGGAGATCGACCTACGCATGAACGAACTGCGCCTCGCGGCGCGCGATTTCGTGACCGATCCGGGCGCCAAGCCCGACCGGGTCGGCGAGGTCGCCTCCGATCTGAGCGCGCTCTTGAAGAAGACGCGGCTGGAGCTTGCTCCCGAACAGCAGGATATGATCGATGGCGTGACGCAGCGGCTCGCCAATTATCGCGATGGCATCGAGCGCGTCGGGGGACTGATTGCCCATCGCGCCGAACTGCTCGCGATGCTGCCACCGGCCCGGGCCCAATTCGAACAGGCGTTGGCCCAGGCGCCCGACAGGGCCGAGGCCAATTCCCTGGTCCGGGCGCAGAACGAGATCACGGCCGCCCTGCTGGCGCATGATCCGGCCGGCGCCGAGACGACGGCGAGGCGCATGCGCGTGCTGCAAGTCGAGGATCCGGCGCTGCGTGCGGCAACCGCTTCCTATGCCGACGCGATCATTGCCATCGCCGGAACCGAAGGCGAGATCGCGCGGCTGGACAAGGAGGTGCTGGGGACCGAAGGCCGCCTGATCGGACGCGTCACCGAACTGCTGCGCGAGCTCTCGTCGCGGCGCGGACGGGTGCTGTCGCACGATTTCGCGAGGACCGTCGCCGAAGCCAAATGGCAGAGCGTCGTGCTCGGCACCATCGGGGTGGTGATCGCCTTCTTCGCCGCGGCCTTCGTGGTCAGGCGCACCGTCCGTCCGCTGGCTTCGATCGCCGTCGCCATCCGCGCGCTCGCCGCGGGCAGGAGGGACACCTCGATCCCGGCGACCGAGGTGAACAACGAGATCGGCGATATTGCGCGCGCCGCGGAGGTGTTCCGCCGCACCCTGGCCGACGCCGACGCCGCGCGCGAGGCGGCGCTGCGCGCGCTCGCCGAACAGCGTCTCGCCGAAGAGAGCTACCGCAAGCTGTTCGAGGCATCCGTCGACGGAATCTATGTGACGACGCCCGAGGGCACCGTGCTCAACGCCAATCCGGCGCTGGCGCGGATCATGGGCTACGACGTGCCGGAGCAGCTGATCGCCAATATCGGGGACATGACGCAGTCGATCTACGTGCACGCCTCGGCCCGCGCGGAATATCAGCGGCTGATGCATCGCGACGGCGTGGTGCACGAGTTCGAGTACCAGGTGTTCCGCAAGGACGGCGAAATCCGCTGGCTGTCCGACAGCGCCACCGTCGTGCGCGACGAAGACGGCGAGGTGGTCCGCTATGAGGGTACGGTGCGCGACATCACCGACCAGAAGCGCGCCGAGGACGCGATCGCCGAAGGCCGCAGGCTGCTGCAGCAGGTCATCGACACCGTTCCGGCGGTGATCAACGTCAAGGACCCCGATCTGCGCTACGTGCTGATGAACCGCTACATGGCCGGGATTTTCGGCATCGAGCCGAAGGACGCGATCGGCCACACGACCAGCGAGCTGATGTCGCGCTACGGTGCGGGCAAGACCGATGAGAACGACCAGCGCGTGCTCAAGCTGAAACGCGAACTCGGCTTCTATGAGGAGGAATATCAGGATTCGGCGGGCAACATGCGGCAATGGATTGTCAACAAGCTTCCGCTCCTCGACATCGACGGCGAGATCGAGCACATCGTCACCGTCGCGCTGGACATCGGCGAGCGCAAGCGCGGCGAACAGGAGATGCGCAAGGCCAAGGAGGCCGCAGAAACCGCGCTGCGCAACCTGCGCGACACCCAGGCCTCGCTGATCGAGGCCGAAAAACTCGCTGCGCTCGGCCGCATGGTCGCGGGCGTCGCGCACGAGGTCAACAATCCGATCGGCATCAGCCTGACCGTGGCATCGGCGCTGGAGCGCAAGGCCGGCCTGTTTGCCGGTGAGGTCGCGCGCGGCGACCTCAGGAAGTCGAGCCTCAATGACTTTCTCGCGACCAGCCGTGACGCGTCCTCGCAGCTCGTCGCCAATCTCAACCGGGCCGCCGAACTGATCCAGTCCTTCAAGCAGGTCGCCGCGGACCGCAACTACTCGGATATGCGCAGCTTCGATCTCGGCGACCTGACGGAGCAGGTGGTGATGAGTCTGCGGCCGAGCCTGCGCAAGCACAAGCTGACCCTGACCGTCGACTGCCAGCCGAACCTGATGATGAACAGCTATCCCGGTCCCTACGGTCAGGTGCTGACCAACCTGTTTCTCAATGCGGTCGCGCATGCCTTTCCGAGTGGAGGGCCCGGCGCCATCGACATTCAGGCGCGTGCATCCGGCATCGACCATGTCGAGATCGTCTTTTCCGACAATGGCTGCGGCATGAGCCTCGACGTCCGCCGCCGCGCGTTCGATCCGTTCTTCACCACGCGCCGCGATCAGGGCGGCACGGGTCTCGGCCTGCACATCGTGTACAATATCGTAACGAATCGTCTGGGCGGCCGGCTGGATCTCGAGTCGGAACCAGGTGGCGGCACGCGCGTGCAGATGATTCTGCCGCGTGCGGCGCCGGTCGAGCAGGCGGCCGAGTAGGCACCGCGAATCACGCGCGAACCGGTGAGCATTGCCGCGGCGGCGTTCACGGCAAAGTCAGTGGAACCCCGTCACCGGCCACGCATTCTCCGTGTTTCCCACGCTGTCTTGTCCGCGCACAAGACAGGACAATGCGAAGGAATCAGGTCACCAGAAAAACTGGCCCGCTAAATGCATCGCGATCTGTGCACCCCTGGGGTAGGTGCAGGAGCAGGAGAAGATGAGCAACTGGATCGAGTCCGGCGGCCATGCGCCGCGTCAATCGAGTGACGCGTATCTCAGAACGAAAGCTGGTCAGTCATCTCACAGCGCCTCACGCTGGAAAGCCGCGGTTCGCATCAGCTGCGCGGTGCTGTCGATGGCGCTGGTCTCGTCATTCAGCCATGCGCGCGATCGCGGGCAGTATGCCAACTCCAGTCCTGAATTGAAAGCATGGTTCGATCGCCTCAGGAGCGGCAAGGGTCCGTGTTGCTCGGATGCCGACGGCAGCGCCATTTCGGATGCCGACTGGGAAAGCAAGAACGGACATTATCGCGTGCGCATTCCCAACAACACCGGCGAGATGGAGTGGATCGACGTCCCCGACGAGGCTGTCATCACCGAGCCGAACCGAATCGGGCGAACCATGGTCTGGCCGATCCGGGGCTATCTCGGCATGACCATCCGCTGCTTCATGCCGGGGTCAATGACGTGACCCGGCAGAGAAGGCTCGTCCGCCATAGCGGTTGGCGGATGCCTGGAAGCACGACCTGAGAACTCATGCCTGAGCACTTCGCTCAGGCATATTTCTTGTCGCGCTCGAGGAGCTCGATCGAGATCCCCTGTGGCCCGCGGATGAAGCAGATCCGCACGCCGGGCCGGATCGTGGTCGGCTGCTTGGTGAACTCGACGCCCTTGGCCCTGATCTCGGCGGCCACGGCGTCGATGTCAGTGACCGTCAGCCCGAAATGGTCGAGCCCTTGATAGGGCGTCACGGGCGCCGTATTGACGCCGTCGCCCGGGTTGACCGGGGCGATGAACACATTGGCGCCGCCGAGCTTGACGTCGATGCGGCCGGCACCGCGGATGATCTCGCCGCCGAGCACGTCTTGGAGCCAGGCCGCCGTCGCCTCCGGATCGGGACTGCGCAGATGAATATGGTCCCAGGTGACGGTTGGCATCGTGATAGTCTCCCTGCTGATGGTCAGGACACGGATCGGGGCGGAGCGGCCGGAGCCCATTGGCTCTGGTGGTGCGATGTTAATAACGGCGAGCGGGCGACAGGGCTATCCCCTGTAAGCCGGTCCTACCTTTCTACCGCTCATTTCGTCTGGTTCAATTCAGGCAACGGGGCGCGTCCGGTAACCATCGATAGCGGAAAAGTTATCGCATGGGTTGAACCCGGCGGCTGGCTCGGCAACCAACAGCCATATGCCCGTTGTTTGCGCAGGCCGCTGCGCGTGGGTGGTTGGTACGGGGCTAAAAATGCTTGTTTTGCGCTATTTCGGGTACGTTGGTGGATCACTGCTTGCACTGCTGTTCGTCTGCAATGCGGTGGTTCCGAAACAGCCGCTGCCGGATGTGCTGAGTTCTAATCCGGAGCAGCCGGCGATTCGGATCCATTCGGACAAGAAGTGGCCCGAACGGGTCGTATTCGACACCAGCATGGCGCCGGTCGCGGCGCCTGCGCCCGTAGCCATCGCGCAGGCCGGCACGCCGGCCTCGCCCAGGATGGAGGCGCCGTCGATTACCGCCAAGTCGCGTGTCCGGGAGGCCTTTGCCCAGTTCTCGCCCGCGGAACCCAAACAAGAGCAGAAGGCTGACCTCAAGACTCAAGCCCAGCCCCAGGTTCAAGCTCAGCCTCAGCCGAAGCGGAAGGTCGTCACCAAGGTCACCAAGGTTGCCAAGCTGCATGTCGGCCGCCCGCTGGTCCTGGCTTCGCAGCAGCCCCGATTCGGGTGGTTCGACAGCACCTGGTAATTGCGACCAAGGCTTATCTGGGACAGTTGACCCACGTCTTGCCGCCGGCAGCCTTGGGTAAGGCTGCCATTTGCTGGTGGCGGGTCGTCTTTCCATTCCACGTTGATCGTAATCGTCTCGCTCGTGACCGGGCGTCCAGAAGAGGCAAGTCATCGGAAGCGAGCTCTGGGCGATCGTGGCAGCTCATGGTTGTGAGCGTCATCAAAGCGATGACGACAAAAAACCACGAAGCGTTGCGCTGATGTGACAGACGCGCGTCGTCAAAGACTCAACCGCATCCCTTCATCATGATGCCATTGTCTCCCGTCGAAGTAGCCTGATCACACCGATCTTGAGAGCCCGAAGAGCGGAGGCCTGCGATGGGCATGAACAGGGGATGGGTTTCGCCCACGGTGCCGTTCGGCGCAATCGGACTGCAGGATTACGCACTCTGCTTCTGGTCGACGCATGCCACGCTGTTCTCGTGGCTGTTCAGATTTGCCGCCTCGGCGCTGGGCTATGCCATCGGCGAGTGGATCGGCAACAGGGATAGCGCGGCGCTCGCAGCCCTGGCTGCCAGCGACCAGGTTCCCGCGATCGTGCACACGCTCGCCAGATATTATCCGGATTATGCCTGCGGCGTGCTTGGCGCATTCATCGGCGCATTGGGTGCGGAGGCCGTGCTTTGGAGGGGATCCCGCTTCAGCCCGCTCGGCGAAGCGTCGTTCTGCCTCTGCATCGTCTACCTGGTCTTTCTGCCGTGGTTCAGGATTCCGATCTTCGTGTATCCGCATTCAGCGGCCGGCCAGGCGCTGGTGCCGCCGGTGACGACGTAGAACCTCCGTTCCGATTGAATCGGAACGGAGCCCCTACATTCTCGTTTCGACGCGTTTTCTTCACGCGCACTGGGACCTACTTCGCTCGAAAACGCTTTGGCCCAACTGCCGCCGACTGCTTGCGTCGGCCGCCGCAATCATACCAAGGTATGTTGCGAGTGAGGCGCAACAGAAAATTCGTCTGCTTTGTCGCCACAGTGGCGACCGCCGGGCCAAACTTACGCCGCGTTTGAACGCAACCTGCATACGAAGCAATGCCCGGAAGGAGGCTTCGTGTGCGTAGCGTGGTGCATATAGCAATCTGCATCGTGCTGGCTGTCCTCGGAAGCCAGGCCATGGCGCAGCAGACCAGCCCGATCATCAGTTCCGACCTGCCTCAGCGCGATCTCGTCAACGCAGGCACCGTAACGGTGATCACAGCCCCAGTGGGCGGCCCGATGTCGGTCATGGGCTCCGACATGGCCAATGTGCTCGACGACGGCGAGAACCTCCGGGTTCTGCCGATCCTCGGCAAGGGCTCGGTCCAGAATCTCATCGACATCATGCTGCTCAAGAATGTCGACATGGGCTTTGTCGTCTCGGACGCATTGGAGTTCGTGAAGACGGAATACAATGTTCCGGACATAAACAATCGCGTCCGCTACATCGCCCAGCTGTTCCACAACGATGTTCACATCGTGGTGCGCCAGGAGATCCGCACGCTGCAGGATCTCAACGGCAAGCGCGTGTTCGCCGAGCGCAATATCGGCCTGCCGGCCGCCCGGATCATCTTCCGGCGGCTGGGCATCTCCGCGGAGATCGATTCACACACGGATGCCGACGGCGGGCTGCAGAAGCTGCTCAACGGCGAAGGGGATGCCTGGGTCGCAAGCGTCGGCAAGAACGCCCCGGTGATCAAGAACATCAAGAACGACGGCGGCAAATTTCACCTGCTGTCGATCCCCTATGATCGGAGGCTGCAGGACGTTTACCTGCCGGAGTCGTTCTCCTCGGATGAATATCCGAACCTGGTGCCGCCGGGCAGCAAAGTCGACGCCCTTGCCGCCCCGACGGTGCTGATGGTCTACAACTGGCCGGCGCAAAGCGAGCGCTACAAGCGCGTCGCCCGCTTCGTCGATGCCTTGTTCGACAATATCGAGAAGCTGCAAGAGCCGCCGCGCCACCCGAAATGGCGCGATACCGTGATATCCGCCGCCGTCCCGGGACTGCAGCGCTTCCAGCCGGCGCAGGATTGGCTCAATGCCCGAACCGGCGCCGCGCCTGCTGCCACGCCGGTCAGGGCTGAGGAATTCCGCAGGTTCCTGGCGCAGCGGAACGGCAGCGGGAATGTGTCGCACGCGCAGGCCGCCAAGCTCTACAGCGACTTCCTGCGCTGGCGCGACGGACAGCGATGACACTTGCGACGGGCACGTCCGCACGCAAGCAGCCGGCCGCACGCACCAGTCGAGCATCGACTGCGTAGTCCGCCAGATCCGAGCGCCGCGCTGACGACGCAGAGCCGCTCGGCATGACCGATCAGAAGCTCGCGGCGGAATAGGAGCCTAACCGCGCCTCGCTGCGCGATGACCTCCGATCTCGTGCGCATGGCATCGCGTCGAGCCGAACTGTCCGCACGCGCGGCGCGGACGGCTCTCAGTGGAACCCCGGGTTCCCAGGGACGTTGCCACCATGATGGCGGGGTGCGGCGGCCTCATTCTTCTCGCGCGAGGCGATCGAGCATGAGGTCTTTAAGCGGTCAATCAAATTGTTTGCAAGGACCTCACGAACATGACCAGCCAGTTCGGGCCCCGTCTCGAACCGAGAGGCGGTGTTACATTCCGCCTGTGGGCGCCATCCGCCGAGCGGGTCGATCTGGTGATCGATCGACCGCAGCCGATGCAGCGGCGGGAGGAGGGCTGGTTCACGCTGTCGGCGCCATCAGCCGGTCCGGGGACGCGCTACCGCTTTCGCATCGACGGTGAGCTCGATGTGCCCGACCCGGCCTCGGCGTTCCAGCCCGAGGACGTCAAGTGTTCTTGCGAAGTGATCGATCATGCCTACCAGTGGCGCACCGCCGACTGGCGCGGTCGGCCCTGGGCGGACGCGGTCATCCTCGAGCTGCATGTCGGCACATTCACCGCGGGCGGCCGCTTTCTCGATGTCATTGACCGCCTCGACGACATCGCCGCCGCCGGGATCACCGCGATCGAGCTGATGCCGCTCGCCGAT
>NZ_JAFATE010000062.1 GCF_019244115.1 Bradyrhizobium sp. | reverse complement strand
GTTCACGGAGCCGGACGCGCAGGAGTGGCTCGCACTGGACGAACAGGAACGGGTCGACATGGTGGTTGCCTCTCATCGACGTGCCGGAATCCACTTTCCGCGCGAGCAGGTGCACGCCATCATACACGTCATCGTCGAGAACCAGATTGCCGACCCCGAGCTGCCGGTGCGTCGCATTGCGCAGCGGCTGATGTCGGAGGGGCTTGATCGTCACGAAGCCGTTCATGCGATCGGCTCCGTGCTCGCCGGACACCTTCACGATCTGGCCCGCGAAGTCAAAGCGGTGCGCAATCCAACGGAAGCAGAATCCGATCCGCACAAGGCCTATTTCGATGAGCTGGAAGCCTTGACCGCGGAAGAATGGCGCCGGTCCGGCTGATCGCGCGGACCAAACCAAGCGCAGGATGGGTTGAGCTCTTCGCGAAACCGATCACGCTGCGGCGGATGCGGGTTGATGCCGGATCAGCTGCTCTGTCGGTGGAGCAGGGAGAAGCGCGTGTCGATGACGGCGCGCTCCGTCGTAGCGTCCGTGCTCGCAATCCTTGCGATGAGCAGCCGGGCAGCTTCCTTGCCAATGAGGTCGCCCGGCGGACGGATCGTGGTCATGGACGGATTGCACGCCGCGCTGAAGCTCAGATCGCCGAAACCGACCACCGACAACCGCCCGGGGATCGCGACACCGAGGCGCTGGCATTCGAACATCGCGCCCAGCGCAATATGATCGTTGGAACAGGCAATGCCGTCGACCTCAGGACAGCGTCGCAACGCCTCCGCGAGCAGCATGGCGCCGACCTCGGCGGTCGCCGGCGCCGGATGGCGAATGATCTCCGCACTGACATCCGGCACGCTGCGTGCGGTGTCGACAAAACCCTGCGCGCGCTGCCCGGCGCGGCGATCCTCCTGCAGGCGAGCTCCGAGAAACACGAGCCGCTTGCGCCCGCGCTGCATGAGGTGTGATGCAGCCATGCTGCCGACCTCGGCGTGGTGGAAGCCGACGGCCATGTCGATCGGCTCTCCGCCGAGCTCCCAGATCTCGACGACCGGCACATGGCTGTCGCGCAGCAGCCGGCGCGTGACGGCGCTGTGGGAGAGGCCGGTCAGCACGATCGCAGCGGGCGCCCAGGACAGCGCCGTCCGCACCAGATCCTCCTCCTCGCGCTCGTCATATTCGGTATGCCCGAGCATCACCTGAAGGCGTTGCTTGCCGAGCTCGGCCTGCATGGCGGCAACAGTTTCGGCAAAGAACGCGTTGCGCACCGAGGGGACGATGATGCTCGCGACGCGCGACGAGGCGGCGGCCAGTCCACCCGCCATCAGGTTCGGCACATAGTCGAGCGCCTCGATGGCACGCGCGATCGAGGCGCTCGCCGCGGCCGAGACCGCGCCGGGCTTGCGGAAGTAGAGCGACACGGTGGATGGCGACAGCTTGGCGCGCGCCGCGACATCCATGATCGTGACGCGCTGCATCTTGCGCCGGGCGCGTATGGGCTTTGCTGGCGGCATCGGGGCAAAATAATAGCGCTATGATCGGCAGCCAAGGGTAGGTGATCTGTCGCCGCAAAGCAATCTGCTTCGATCCTGAATTATCCCCACCCGCGGCGATCAGCGATACGACTGGCAACCGTATCGCCATGCGACTTGACAGCGCTTAATGCAAGCCCGAAAATCATAGCGCTACGATCCGCCTCTATTCGACCAAGCGGCGGCTGTTCGGCGTTTTCGACCGGCGCATCGTGCATGGGTCAGACGCCAAAGCACGCGGAAAAGCGGCAAGTATCAGCCAGGAGGAACACGATGACGTTTGCGCGGCTTGCAAGTCTCTTGGTGCTCAGCGCGGCGCTGGCCTCGAGCCCCGCCTCCGCTGAGACGCAACTAAAGGTCTTTCTCTCCAGTCAAGGTCAGCCGGCTGTCTGGCGCAAGGCGATGGACCAGTTCGAAGCTAGTCACCCCGACATCAAAGTCACGATCGAACTCGGCGGCGCGACCTCCGACGTGCAGGCGCAATATCTCAACACTGTGATGTCGGCGAAAGACCCGTCACTCGACGTGCTGATTCTCGATGTCATTCGGCCGGCCCAGTTCGCCGCTGCCGGCTGGCTTGCGCCCTTCCCCGGCAAGGACCTGCACGCTTACCTTCGTCCCTATGCCGAGGCCAACAGCGTCGACGGCAAGGTGGTCGCGTTGCCGGCCTTTGCCGATGCGATGTTCCTTTATTATCGAAAGGACCTGCTCGACAAATACGGCATCGCGCCGCCAAAAACCTGGGACGAACTGGCGACGGCGGCGCAGAAGGTAACGGACGGCGAGCACAATCCTAGTCTGCAGGGGCTGTCGTTCCAGGGCAAGGCGATCGAGGGCGCGGTGTGCACCTTCCTGCTTCCCTATTGGAGCCAGGGCAAGACGATGGCGGAGGATGGCAAGCTGACGTTTGACCGCGACGCGGCGACCAAGGCGCTGGCGTTGTGGAAGAGCCTTGTCGATAAGGGCGTTGCCAAGAAGAACATCTCTGAGGTCGCGACCGACGACACGCGCAAGGAGTTTCAGGCCGGCAACGTCGTGTTTGCCGTGAACTGGGGCTACGCCTGGGCCCTTGCGCAAGGCGTCGGGTCGCCGGTGGCCGGAAAGGTCGCGGTGGCGCGGCTGCCGGCAGTTGCCGGCGGTGAGCAGTCGACCTGCCTCGGCGGCTGGGAATGGGGCGTTTCGGCCTATTCCAAGCATCAGGAGGAAGCCCGCGCGCTTGCTGAATATCTGTCCAGCCCCGATGTCTCCAAGTTCGTGGCGATCAACGGCTCGCTGCTGCCGACCTATCCGGCGCTCTACAGCGATTCCGAAGTCACCAAGGCGGCGCCCTGGTTCGCGGAGGCCATCCCGGTGGTGCAGACGGCAAGGGCGCGGCCGGCCACGCCGCGCTACAACGAGGTCAGCGAGGTGATCCGCACGACGGTCAATGCCGTGCTGGCCGGCGCCTCGACACCGGCCGACGGCGCCACCCAGATCGAGAGCCGCCTGAAGCGGATTCTCCGCTAAACCAGCGCTGATCCCAAAGCGAGCAGTCCGGACCGGATTTCATGACGACATCATCCACGCTCGCGCGGGCATCGGATCGGGCCAAGCCACATCGCGCGCGATTGTGGCGCCTGCTCGATCCCG
>NZ_JAFATE010000806.1 GCF_019244115.1 Bradyrhizobium sp. | reverse complement strand
CAGCTGGTGGTGCGGCGTTTGCCCGACTACGAGGACAAGGATCGGGTGCTGGCCGGGGAACCGGCGATGTTTTTGCTGATGCGGCTGGGCGTGTTGCTGTTTGCTTTCGAGATCGAATATGCGCTGCTGTTGTGGCCCTGGACCGATGGTTTTGGCACCGCGTTGCGAGAGGCGGGAAGTTCGCTGTTCACCCTCGGGTTCGTGGCCAGCCCCGGCGCGGTGCCCACGGCCATCAACGTGCTGGCCGCGGCGACCGGGCTGGTGGTCGTCGCCTTACAGATTGCCTATCTGCCGGCGCTGTATGCGGCGTTTAATCGCCGGGACGGTGATTTCATACTGCCCTTTCTGCAATTGCGTGTCGGGATCTTCTCGTTGGTGCGGTGCAGAGCTGGTTGAACGGTTGGGTGTCATGGTGCCGGAGGGCACTGACATTCTGTGGTGTGGTCAGGCTCGAGTGCGCGGTTTGGTGCGCCGGGCTGCGGGGTTGAGGTGCCCGGACTCGGTGATGCGGCGGCGACACTCGATTGCGACGTGCTGAGTCCAGCGGATGCAGAGCCGGTTGCCGGCTCCGCGGCGGGCGGTGAGTTTGCCCGTCTTGATCCAGTCGTAGATCACACCGATGTTGCAGCCGAGTCGCCCGGCGGCGTCAGCGACGCTGATCTCTCCGTGGGCGTAGGGCGAAGGGGCAGGGATGCGGTAAGCGTGCCGGATCCATTGGACAGCGGCGATGTCGAAGGGTTGCCCGTGGCCGGTGGTCAGCCCGGCAGCGTTGAGCTTGTCGGCCATCTCGCGGGTGTCGGTGGTGGGGCCGAGCTGGCGGATGAGCTCGACTGCTGGTGAGGGGCTACGCTTGGCCGGGCCGGGTGGCAGCGGCCGGGTCACGAGGAGTTCGTCGGTGGAGCCGGTGTGCCAGCGGAGTCCGATTCGTGCTGTGGTGGGATCGGTTTCGGGTAGCAGCGTGACGTCGGCGATCAGAGTGCGCAGGAGCCGTTTGCGGTCCTTGTTGCTGGTAGTAGGTGCCTGCCAGAGTCCGGGCAGATCGGCGGCCAGGTTCTCCAACTCGACTCGGGTGGGTAAGGGCGGGCGGGCATCCTGGGCGGTCGCCAGGGCCTGCTCGGTTTCGGCCAAAGCGGCGAGTTTCGTCTCCCAGCGGGCCTCCAGGGTGCGAGCGACCAGCCGGTTTTCTGGCTCCACCTGGCAGAAGGCGCGTTCGGCCCGGTCAGCCTCATAGCGGGCGCGTTCGACGGCGAGTTCGGCGGCTCGGCTGATGCGTCGGTGCCGATCGGTGACGTCGTCGGCGGCGGCCAGGGCGAGCGCGATCTCGGCGGGGTTGAGCGCTTGGAGCAGCCTGCCGGCGACTGCGACATCGACTGCGGACGCGGCGATGGACCGGCAGGTCGGGGTGGTGAGCCCATCGGCGCGGCGCGAGCACTCATAGGAGGGTTTCTGGCCGGAGCGATAGTTGGTGCGCATCGGCTTGCCGCAGGACCCGCAGGTAATGATGCCCTGGCACAGTGCTGATCCCTCGCGGGGTGGCCGGGCCCCGGCGTTGGTGCGGTTGGCTGCCAGCTTGGTCTCGTTGGCCAGGTACTCGGCCCAGCTGAGGTAGCTCTCATGGTGATCGTGGATCAGCACGGGCCACTGGGCGCGGGGCCGTTCGATGAGGCTGGTGCGCACCGTGCCATCAGGGTTGACGCTGCGGTGGGAGGTGTAGCGGCCGTGCACGTAGGCCCCGGCGTAGCAGGGGTTTTTCAGCACTCCCAGCACTCGGGCGTGGGTCAGCCGGCCCCACCGCAGCTGCCCAGCCCAGGCTCCGCCATAGGCGCGCAGCGGGAAGCGCCGGTCGGTGAACGCGCTGACCACACCGTAGGCCGAGCCGCACGCGGCGAAGGCGGCGAACAGGTCACGGATCGCGGCCTGCACCTCGGCGTCGGGGTCGATGACGACCTCGCCGGCCTGGTCGTGGACATATCCGACGGGCAGCGGGGTGCGCAGCTCGCCGCGCTGGGCTGCGGCCTTCTTGCTGGCTGCCAGGCGCTGCGCCATGACGTGGAGCTCTACCTCCCCGATAGTGCTTTTCATCCCGAGCAGCATCCGGTCGTTGACATCGCCGGGATCGTAGATGCCATCGGCGTCGATCAGCAGCGTTTCGGTGATCGCGGCGAACTCCATCAACCGGGCCACCTCGGCATTCGAGCGGGCCAGCCGGGAGATCTCGATCCCGAAGATCGCCCCGACCTCGCCCGCGCAGACCCGGCCCACCAGCTCGGTGAATCCCGCCCGGGCCACACCCCACCGGCCGGAGACCCCCAGATCGGTGTCGATGACCACCACGTCCGCCCGGGCCCAGCCCAGCGAGACCGCTACCTCGGCCAGGCCGTACTGGCGCGTGGTGGACTCGGTGTGCTCGCGGACCTGGGCCATCGACGACTGGCGCAGGTAGATCACCGCCAGCCGGTCGCGGTGCGTGCCGCTGATCTTCGCCTCGCCGTTCATCACCGCCACCTTCCAGCGCCGCTATCGTCATGTTGGCCAACACCGTCACCGCTTCGGCCCGCAGGAATCCGGTCGGCACGACACTCGGCGCCGCGGTCATCGGCTACCTCAGTTCCCGCCTGGCCAGCAGCTCGGCGTTGATCGCCGAAATCTCCGCCAGCACCGCCTCGACCTGCTCGCCCCGAGCCAAGCCGGCCCGCACCAGGGCCACCAGATCCGAAGGCACGTACCTCAACCGCCCCCGGCCCGCTGTTTTCGCAGCGAAATAGGCGTACGGGCCGTGCGGATCGCCCCCGGCACAGCGGCAGCCCGGCTTGCCGCAGCGACGGGTCTGCTCCACCAGCGACCCGGCCAGCACCGCCTCCACATCCCCCAGCCGCGCCGCGAGCCGCCGCCGTCGCGTCCGCAGCACCCGGGTCGACAACCCAGTCAGATCGTTCTTGTGCTCTTTCATCGCACAAGAGCATGCCGTCACCAGGCACGGCAATCAACGAACCTGGATCGCGCGTGTCACCGCAACCAGCTCGGCCAAACCCTCGGCCGACAACCGATGCCCCTGGGGCGGCTCACCCCGATCGGTCCAGGACCGAGACACCGTCATCTGCCCACTGACACCACCGGAACACACAAACACCGAATCCCCGCCCCGGCGCTTGACGAACAGCACCTCCAGCCGCTGACCACTCAACGCGTGGAAGGGATGCGTGACGAGAACAAAACCCAAATCATCACTGGACGACGCGGCACTATGCCGCCTCCGTCGGAATCCCGAGCTTTCGCAGTTTCCCCGATTTACCTTTCGGTATCATCGTCTGCCGCACTTCCACCGGCTGGAACTCGCCAGACTTCAGCGAGTTCCGAAGCTGATCCAAAAACGCCGTGATCCCGACGCGGGATTCGATGTAGGTCACCGTAACCCGATCGATTCCCGCCGTCCTTGCCCCGGCGTTAGAGGACACGCGTTCCCACGCATGCACCAAAAACGCCGGATCGTAAACAAGGTTGAACAGGTCGCCGAACCGGCGGGATAAGTCTTCTCCCGCCCAACGATGTAGCTTGATCTGCATCCTCCGTACCGCAAAGTACGCCGAATCAACCTCCGGCCACTCCACGGCGCCGATATTCACCGGCGCGTCTTCAGACATTGCATCCTCTCGCTAAAACTGACACGCTGCCGCTCTTCCCCATGTGCACGGGCTTTCCCCGGCTCGGAGTACTACAGCGGCTCCGCCCCGCCCATGCCTTCAGCCGGCGTCGCGCCTATCCCGGTCCGCTGCCGCTGGCTTGCAGAAAAGGCCCGGGAACGGTCACAGGGCAGTTCCCACGTTCACTGATGTCCGGTCAACGGGGGAGGCATCCGGCTTTACCCCTGCGGCATCGCCACCGTTACGCCGTAGTCTTTCACCGTGGCCTCCCAGCCCAGGCTTTCGATGCCCGACCAGGAGTTCCCCACCCGACATGAAGGGTGGGTACGCGCCGCGAACCAGCCCACATCCACCGGGTTAGAGCTGGCGGCCCATTAAGAGGCGTAACAACACCGGTTCCTCGCGTATA
>NZ_JAFATE010000083.1 GCF_019244115.1 Bradyrhizobium sp. | reverse complement strand
GGCCATTTGGTAGCAGCGGAACCGAAAGTTCGATTCAGATTGCCCGGGCTGCGGCTGTTGCCGCTCCCGACCCACAACGGTCGTTTGTGCCCCTGGCGGCGTGGCGCCGCGTTATTCCCCCTTCAGGATGAGTGTGGCCCATGATCGGAAACAGCTCGCAGTGTGCGTATTGACAACATTCTGTCATGTTCGTTAATGGATGCCAAAACGCATGATAGTTGTCGCATGCAGGCCCTGGCCGCTGTTAAACCTCATGATCCGGCTCGTCTCCGCAGAGCCCTGACCGGCTTGGTCATTGAGATCTTCCGGCTGAACGGTAACTTGCTCGCCGCTGGTGATGCGCTCGTCGGCGACCTGGGATTGAGCAGCGCCCGGTGGCAGGTGCTGGGAACCATCGCCCTCTCGCCCGTGCCACTGCCCGTGGCGCACATTGCCCGCAACATGGGCCTGACCAGGCAGGCGGTGCAGCGGTCGGTGGACGAGTTGCGTGCTGACGGCCTCGTCGGCCTCGTCGCCAACCCGCATCACCGCCGCGCGATGCTCGTCGTGATGACTGACGAAGGCAAGGCCGCCTACCGGGCTGCGCTTGCGCGCCAGGAAGGCTGGGCGGACACCTTGGCCGTCGGCCTCTCGCCTGACGGAATTGAGGCGGCAGGCGATCTCCTGCGTGAGCTGCAACGCCGGCTGCGCGCCGCCGCCGCGTCTGCCGAGACCGCGCCGCAATCAGCCCTCGAAGGAGCCTGATATGCCGAAGTTCGCCGAGATGGATGTAACCGTCACTCTCGCCGACCAGCTGGAGGATGATGGCGGGCCAGTGATTCTGGTCAACACGTTCACCGTTTCGCCCGAGGAAGCGGATCGTCTGATCGCCGCCTGGGCCGGTGACGCGGCATTCATGAAGCGCCAGCCGGGCTTCATCTCGACCCAACTTCACCGTGGCATCGCGGGCAGCGGCACCTTCCTGAACTATGCCGTATGGGAGTCGGTCGCGCACTTCCGGTCAGCTTTCACCAACCCGGAGTTCCGGGCACGGATCGGCGACTACCCGGAGAGCGCGACGGTCAGCCCACACCTGTTCCGCAAGGTGGCCGTGCCCGGCATCTGTGTGGCCTGAGCGAGCGGACGCCCATCGCTCTCGGAACGGGTGCCAGCTCAGTCAGGGTCGAGGACGGAGGCGCGCCAGCGTAGGTCTGCTGTCCACTAATCCCGGCGGTAGGATGCAGAAAACCAGCCTTTGATGCAGATCAGAGGGTCAATCGGGGCGGCAAGGGTTTCGACAGTGTCCAGCGCGCATCAACCCATGCATCTTTCTCTGGCCAGCAAATCTTATCCTGCCAGGGTTTATGCAGTGAGCGGGAGGGCGCGGCGGTGTTGGTCGGCTATATGCGGGTATCTACGGCCGAGCAGAGCCTCGCTCTCCAGCGCGACGCGCTGCTCGCCACTGGCGTCGCGCCGGAGCGGATCTACGATGATACGTGCTCTGGTACGGTCGCCGACCGCCCCGGTCTCGCCCGCGCGCTGGACGTGCTCCGGGCGGGCGACGCCCTCGTGGTCTGGAAGCTCGACCGCATCGGCCGATCCCTCGCCCACGTGGTCGAACTGGTCGGCACGCTGCAAGCGCGTGGCGTGGGTCTCAAGGTGCTGACAGGTGGCATCGATACTACGAGCGCCACCGGACGGCTCGTGTTCGGCATCTTTGCTACTCTGGCTGAGTTCGAGCGCGATCTGATCCACGAGCGTACCATGGCCGGCCTCGCCGCCGCACGCGCCCGCGGTCGCACGGGCGGCAGGCCGCGGCTCATGACACGCGCCAAGCTGCGCTTGGCCATGGCGATGATGGCCGACCGGGGCAACGCGGCGGCGGACGTGGCCGAGCAGCTCAGCATCTCCATTAGTACACTTTACGCCTACGTGGACGGCACTGGGCAGCCCAAGCCCCGCGCCCGCAAGCTGCTCGGCCGCTGACCGCCAAGCTGACCATTCTTTCGTGCCAGTCTTGTTTCTTACCGCCGAGCAGGAGCGGCGCTATGGTCGCTACGCTGGGGAACTCAGCGCCGAGCAACTCGCGCGCTACTTCCACCTCGACGCCGCCGACCGCGCGCTGATCGAGGCCAAACGCTGGGACCACATGCGCCTGGGTTTCGCGGCCCAACTCGGCACCGTGCGCTTCCTGGGCACGTTCCTCGATGACCCCACGGGCGTGCCCGCCAATGTTGCCGCCGACCTTGCCCGTCAGCTCGACATCGCCGATCCCGGTTGCCTCGCCCGCTATCGCGGGGGTCGGACACGCTGGCAGCACGCCCGCGAGATCAGGATTTTGTTCGGCTACCGTGAGTTCACCGACCTCTTCACCCGCTTTTGCCTGACACGTTGGCTTTACGCCTTGTGCTGGACCGGCACCGACCGGCCGAGCGTGCTGTTCGACCGCGCCACCGCCTGGCTCGTCGCCAACAAGGTGCTGCTGCCGGGCGCCTCGGCCCTTGAACGCCTGGTCGCACGCGTCCGCGCCCGCGCCGCACGCCGGCTGTGGCGCACGCTCGCCCGCGACGTGACACCCGAGCAGCGCGATCGGCTCGACAAACTGCTCATCGCCGGCGAGGGCGGCCGTCCCAGCCCGCTCGACCGCTTGCGCGACGGCCCCTACCGGCGCAGCGGCGCCGAGCTGTCCCGCGCCGTCTCGCGGCTCGACGAAGTGCGCCTGCTCGCCCAGGGCCTGCCCGGCACCACGCACGTCCCGCCGGGGCGGGTCACGGCCCTCGCCCGCTTCGCCACGTTCGCCAAGGCGCAGGCCGTGGCGCGGCTGCCCGAGGAACGGCGTGTCGCCACGCTGCTCGCCTTCATATACACGCTGGAAGCGAGTTCGCAGGACGACGTGCTCGACCTGTTCGATGTCGTGATCACCGAACTGTTCGCCGACGCAGCCGCCGCCGGTAAGCGCGCCAGGCTACGCACCCTCCGCGACCTCGATGCCGCAGCCCTCCAGCTTCGTCGCGCCGGTGGTGTGCTGATGGACGACTCCGTCACGGACGATGCTGTGCGCGCGACGGCGTTGGCCATCGTGCCGCGCGAGGCGTTCGCTGCGGCCCTCGGCCAGATCGACGCCCTGGTCCGCCCACCTGGTGACCTCTACTTCATCGAGCTGCGCGCCCAACCCGGCAAGCTGCGCTTTCTGCCGGCGCTGCTGCGCGCGGTCGTCTTCGGCGCCACCCCGGCCGGTCGGCTTGTGCTCGACGCCATGCACCACCTCAGGATTACGGAGGGGCGCGGCCCTACGGCCTCGGCGCCGCTCGGCTTTGTACCCGCGGGTTGGAAGCGCCAAGTCAAGGCGGCGGACGGCGGCATCGACAGGCTCGGCTGCCGGCTCTGCCTGCTGGAGGCCATGCGGACCGCAATCCGCCGCCGCGACCTGTTCGCGGCACCGAGCATCCGGTATGCCGACCCGCGCAAGGGCTTGCTGGAAGGTGCGGCCTGGGAGGCGGCGCGTCCCGCAATCTGCCGCACGATCGGGCTTTCGACCGACGCTGGCGCCGAAGTCACCCGCCTGAGTGAGCGCCTGGATGCGGCCTACCGGACCACTATCGCCAACTTACCAAGCAACGCCAGCGTTCAGGTGGACGGTGACGAGCTTGTGCTTACTGCTCTGGACAAGTTGGAGGAGCCAGCGAGCCTGGTAGCGCTGCGAGCCGCGGTCCAGGCCCGGATGCCTCGAGTGGACCTGCCCGAGCTGCTGCTGGAGATGCACGCCCGAACCGGTTTCGCGGACGGCTTCACCCACGCCAGCGAGGGAGGCGCGCGCGCCGGCGACATCGCTGTCAGCCTGTGCGCCGTGCTGCTGGCCGAAGCCTGCAACACCGGCTTCGAGCCGCTGATCCGGCGCGACACCCCGGCGCTGCGCCGCTCGCGCCTGAGCTGGGTGCGGCAAAACTACATCCGGGCCGAGACGCTGACCCGCGCCAATGCCGCCCTCGTCGCAGCCCAGAACCGCATTCCGCTCGCGCACGTCTGGGGCGGTGGCGACGTGGCCTCAGCCGACGGCTTGCGCTTCGTGGTGCCGATCCGGACCATCCACTCCGGCCCGAACCCGCACTACTACGGCCAAGAGCGCGGGGTGACGTTCTACAACTTGGTGTCTGACCAGTTCACCGGGCTGAACGGCATCGCCGTGCCCGGCACGCTGCGCGACAGCCTGGTGCTGCTCTCAGTGGTGCTGGAGCAGCAGACCGAGCTGCAGCCCACCGAGATCATGACGGACACGGGCGCTTACACCGACACGATCTTCGGGATCTTCCATCTCCTCGGCTATCAGTTCAGCCCCAGGCTCGCCGACATCGGCGGCAGCCGCTGCTGGCGCGTGGACCCCAAGGCCGATTACGGCGCGCTCGATGAGTTGGCGGCGCACCGAATCAACCGGCGCCTCATCGAGCAGCACTGGGAGGACCTGCTGCGGCTTGCAGGCTCGCTCAAACTCGGCACCGTACAAGCTTCCGGCCTGATCCGCACGCTGCAAACGAAGGACCGCCCGACCAAGCTGGCCCGCGCCTTGGAAGAACTGGGACGGCTGGTCAAGACTCTCTACCTACTCCGCTTCATCGACGACGAGAGCTACAGGCGGCGCATCCTGATCCAGCTCAACCGCGGCGAGGGCCGCCACCAACTCGCCCGCACCGTGTTCCACGGCAAGCGCGGCGAGCTGCGCCAGCGCTACCGCGAGGGCCAGGAGGACCAGCTCGGCGCATTGGGCCTCGTGGTCAATGTGATCGTGCTGTGGAACACGCTCTACATGGATGCCGCGCTGAACCAGCTCCGGGCCGAGGGCTTCGAGGTGCACGACGAGGACGTGGCCCGGCTCTCGCCGCTCGGCTT
>NZ_JAFATE010000732.1 GCF_019244115.1 Bradyrhizobium sp. | reverse complement strand
GTAGGCGGTCCAGGGCCGGTAACTCCTCTCGCCCCTGAGGTTGTCGAAATCGATGCCGCCGCGCGGCGCGTAGCGGTGCGCTTCGCTGCTCACCACTACCACCCGCGCCCGATCGGCGAGCGCGTCGAGCAGGGCGGTGACCAGCATGAAGTGGCCGATGTGATTGATGAAGAACTGGCTCTCATAGCCGCAGACGCGTTCGAGGCGCGGCGGCGCCATGATCCCGGCGTTGCAGATGATGGCATCGAGCCTCACGTTGCGGCGCTTCAGCTCGCCGACAGAGGCGCGGATCGAGGCGGGCTCGGCGAGATCGCAGGCAACGCCTGTCGCGGAGATCGCGCGCGCGACGCTTGCGGCTTTCTCTTCGCTCTGCGCGGCAGCGATGACGTTAGCGCCACGCTGCGCCAGCACCCTTGCGGTCTCAAAACCGATGCCGGAGCTGCAGCCGGTGACGAGGATGGTCTTGCCTTCGAGCGACAGCCCGCGCGTGACCTCCTCGGCGGTGGAGCTCATGCCGAAACCCGAGGGGCCGTTGGGGCGGAGCAGGGCGTACAGCGACATCGAGGCCTCACGACAGGGGACGCGAAGTGAGATAGGCGAGGGCTGTAACCGTCTCAAGATGAGCGGGGGCATGATGTCATCGCAGACCTGCGCAACGGATCCCCGCCGATCTAAACGCGAGCCTCACGGCCGTGCCAGATGCGCGTGATGAAGATGTCCCGCGTCTCAGGAATGACCGCGTAGCGTATGATGTAGCCGGATGAGCCGAAGCGGATCGCGATCTGGCGAACATCCGCATCGACCGTCGGCACGCCACGATCGGGAAAGTCCTGAAGTCGTTCGATGCTGGTCAGAATGAGTGCCATCGCCCGTTGCGCGGCGCCGGGATTTTTGTGATCGAGAAAAGATCGGACGCGCGCGACGTCCTCGACGGCGTCGGGCGAAAAAATGATCATCCGATCTTTCGCGGCGCGGGACGAGGCAGTTCGTCAGTCGTGTCCCAGCTTGCGATCCAGTCCTTGACATCCCCGAGCGGAACGGCCTCGCCGGTCTCGCGAAAGGCATCGAGCCTTCGGCGATCCTCCACCACATCGAAGCCAGCCGGATCAACAATCGAGTCGAGCAACGCGATCGCTTCGGCGAGAACCGCGGCGACGTCCTGCCCACGCTCGGCCGCGATTTCAGCGAGCCGCGCATCCGTTTCGGCATCGATCTCGAGGGTGCGGCGAACGAGATTCATAAGGCTAACGTAATGGCTGGCCCGCGGTTTGTCGAGGGATCGTGCCCAGGCACCAGCCACGAGCAGCTTGTGTAGGGGAGCCTACGCAGCGACGGCTTCGTGGATCGCTTCGCAATGGCGCACGAGATTGGGATGTGCGGATACGAACGCCTTCAGCGGGGTCGGGATCGGGAAGAAGTGGATATTGGCGACAAAACCGTAGATGCCGGCGTCGATGCTGCCGGGTTTTGGCCCGTGCACATAGCCGTCGGCCGGCACCAGTTCGGCCAGCACCTCGAGGTCGGCGAGCCCGCGCGCGTAGGCCTGGTCGGGCGTGTAGCGGCCGATGCCCTGATAGTAGTAACGCTGCGCGTTGTACTCCCGCGCCTTGTCAAGCCCGGCCGCGTCGATCTGCGGATGCTGCGCCATGAAGGCGTCGCGAAACGCCGGATAGAAGCGCTCGTCCTTCCAGCGCGAATACGACATCACCCAGTAGAGATCATCGAGCATGCGTGTGACCAGGTGATTGGTGCGGCGCTGCGCGGTTGACAGGCCGGCGTCGATCGCGAGTTCATGCTTCCTGGTGAGATGGACGATGATGGTCTCGCTGTCGCCGACGGTCTCGCCGTCCTCGACGATATAGGGCAGCTGCCCGCGCGGCGCCTTGGACGCGTCGAACACATGCTCATGCGCGAACGGCACGCCCGCGAGTTTCAGGAATGCGAACACCTTCAGCCCATAGCCGTTGTTGTCGGCGACACCGAACAGTTTTGGATAGGAGAAGAGCGTGAGCATGGGCAAGCCTCCGGCTGCCGGAGATACGCAAGTGGTCCAGTATCAAGGGCGATGTTGCATCGCGGAGCGTTACTTAGCAACGGCATGGTAAGTATCGTCGTAACGCTGGGGTTGCGCATTGCGATGGGTTAGGGTTGTTGACCCTTGATGCTGCGAGAGTACGCGATGCTGGACGAGTTCGAGTGGCCTCGACCCGACAATGACGCGGATGAGAGAATCGTCGGCAATGTGCGCAAGCACGGCTGCCATATCGTTGGAATCATGCCCGACGAAGAGCGCCCAGGTTATGCTTTTTCGATCGGTCTGTTTGTCAATTATGGTCATCCTGAGATCGTGATCTTCGGCCTGGACCGTCGCGATGCCGGCAATGTCATCAATGACATTCGCGACCGCGTCTCCAGAGGCCAGCGTTACGCGGCCGGCGATGTGGGCGACCAGCTTCTGGTCGGCCACAAGGCATGCTTTGCTGACGTGCCGCCGCGTCCATTTCCATGTTTGCAGCTGGTCTGGCCGGATCGCGCGGGACGATTTCCGTGGCAGGCCGAGTTCGATCCAGCCCTGAGAAAGTATCAGCCGCTGCTCAGAGGCTTTTCTTGAAGCTCACCGACGCTTGCTTTGGCCAGTGTTCGTGCATGCCCGGGCCAGCGCCCGGGCATGACGTTCTAAGCGATCGGTACCGGCGCCCTCACAACACCCTGTTGCTCTCCTTCACCTTATCCGCATCGAGATACACGCTGCTCCCCATTTCCTTGAACTTGGCGCTCATCTGCGCCATGCCGTCCTCGATGGTGCCCTGCGTTGACATGCCGATGGAGTTCGGATCGTTCAGCGTGGCGGCGTAGTCGCGGACGTCCTGGGTGATCTTCATCGAGCAGAACTTTGGGCCGCACATC
>NZ_JAFATE010000669.1 GCF_019244115.1 Bradyrhizobium sp. | reverse complement strand
GGGTTGAGCAGGCTGACCGTATAGGCCGCGACCGAATTGCGGAAGCCTGGATGAAACTCCTCAGTGACGGCGGCGCCGCCGACCACCTTGCGCCGCTCGACCACGCTCACGCGCAGGCCTTCCCTGGCGAGGTAGGCCGCGCAGGCGAGGCCGTTATGTCCGGCCCCGATGATGACGACGTCCGTCTCGTTCATGTCCGTTTCATCGATGACTGATTTATCACTCCGTCATTCCGGGACGGTCCGTAAGGACCGGACCCGGAATCTCGAGATTCCGGGTTCGCGCTTCGCGCGCCCCGGAATGACGTCGTCGTGTTACTAGCGAACTCGCACGGCGCAGGACAGCGTCAAGTTACAAATTGACTATGTCATCCGGCATTGCCCGGGTGGCTGGCCTGTGCTCCATTCCCGCCGACGGCGCCCTTAACTGCCTGTCCGATGTGACCCGGAGTCCTCATGAGTCCCAGCGCGCCGTCCGCTCTCGCCGATGACCCCTCCGCTTCGCGCAGCCGTCTGGTGCTGGTGGTCTATACGGCGGCGATCTTCCTCAGCGCGCTGCTATTGTTCTCGGTGCAGCCGCTGTTCACCAAGATGGTGCTGCCGCGGCTCGGCGGCTCGCCCGCGGTGTGGTCGGTCGCGATGGTGTTCTTCCAGACGCTGCTGCTGGCGGGCTACGCCTATGCGCATGTCCTGATGCAGATCAGGAACCGCAGGATCGCGGTCGCGCTGCATCTCGTCCTGCTCGTGGTCGCGCTCTCGACGCTGCCGCTGTCGATCGCCAGCGGCTTTGGCGAGCCGCCGACCTCCGCTTACGCGTTCTGGCTGCTCGGCCTGTTCGCGGTCTCGATCGGCCTGCCGTTTTTTGCACTCGCCGCCAACAATCCGCTGCTGCAGGCCTGGTTCGTCCGGACCGGCCACCCGGCCGGCCCCGATCCGTATTTCCTCTACGCCTCCTCCAATATCGGCAGTTTTTTGGCGCTGCTGTCCTATCCCGTGCTGCTGGAGCCGCTGCTGACGTTGCGGATGCAGAACCTGTTATGGACATCCGGCTACGGCCTGCTGATCCTCCTTATTGCCGGCTGCGGCGTGATGTTGTTGTCCTCGCCCGCGCTTGCCGTCGCGGACCGCGCGACCGAGGAGACCGATGCGCCGCCACCACAACTGCCGTTGCGCGCGCGCTGGATCTTTCTCGCCGCGGTGCCCTCAGGGCTATTGATCGCGGTGACCGCTCATATCTCAACCGACGTCGCAGCCGCGCCGCTCTTGTGGGTGCTGCCGCTGTCGCTCTATCTGCTCACCTGGGTGCTGGTGTTCCAGTCGCGCCCGCTGCTGCCGCACAAATGGATTTTGATGCTGCAGCCCATGGCAATTGCCGGCACGATCGTGCTGCTCGCGGTCGGCGGCGAGCAGAACCTGCTGTTGACGCTCGGCGGCCATCAGCTCTGCTTCTTCGTCATCGCGATGGCCTGTCATGGCGAACTCGCACGCACGCGCCCGGCGGCCAAATACCTCACGGGCTTCTATGTCGCGCTGTCCTTCGGCGGCATGATCGGGGGGCTGTTCGCCGGACTGATTGCGCCGTTCGCCTTCTCCTGGGTCGCCGAATATCCGATCCTGGTGGCGCTGGCGGCGCTGTGCCGTCCGGCCGATGGCGGCGAACGGCTGCCGCGGCTGGTGCGCTGGACCTGGCTGGTGCTGGCGCTGCTCGCGGTTGCGCTCATTGTTCCCACGATGCTGCCGCCCGGCCGGATCTGGACGTGGCTTGGGGATCATCGGGTCTGGGTGGCCAGCGGCGTCGGGGTTTTCGCCGCGGCGCTTGCGATCGTGCTGAATGCCGATCGCTGGAAGATCCTGGCGGCCGTCGCGCTGGCGCTGGTGCTGATCCGCATCTATCCGGCCGATGACGGGCGGGTCGAGACGGTGCGCAGCTTCTTTGGCGTGCACAAGATCGTGGTGACGCCGAGCGGCCAATATCACGTGCTGATGCACGGCACCACGATCCACGGTGCGCAAAAATATCTCAATGACGACGGCACACCGGTCACCGGGCGGCCGGAGCCGATCTCCTACTATCACAAGGACGGCGGCATCGGTCAGGCGATCACCGCGGTGCGCGAGCGCAAGGGAGCACCGCTCCGCGTCGCAGTCATCGGCGTCGGCTCGGGCACGCTGGCCTGCGCCGCCGAGCCGGGGGAAGACTGGAAATTTTTTGAGATCGACCAGACCATGGTCGATGCCGCGCGTGACCCAAGATACTTTTCCTACCTGCAGAACTGCGCACCCGACTTCAAGCCTGTCATCGCTGATGCGCGGCTGACCTTCGCGAAAGAACCGGACGGCCTCTACGATCTCATCATCGTCGACGCCTATTCGTCGGATGCGATCCCGATCCATCTTGCGACCGAGGAGGCGATGAAGATCTACAAGGACAAGCTCGCGCCGCAGGGCGCGGTCGTGATGCACGTCTCCAACCGCCACCTGGAGCTCTCCAGCGTGATCGTCGGCATCGCCGACGCCAACGATCTGAGAAGCTGGGTTTTCAGCGAGGATTCCGGCCGCGATGACGAATATATCTTCTCCACCTCGGTGGTGGTGTCGGCCCGCCAGGAGGCGGATATCGGCAAGCTCGCGTCATCCGAACAATGGGCCGAGACCGAGGCCGACGAGAAGCAGTGGGTCTGGACCGACGACTATTCCAACATCATCGGCGCACTCTACCGCCGCCTGCGCGACGGCGAGCAGTAGGGTTCATTGCTCGTCATGCCCGGCCTTGTGCCGGGCATCCACGTCTTGCTTTGTGGCCGCACACGAAGACGTGGATGACCGGGACAAGCCCGGCCATGACGGCGGAGATGACGACTCGCTCATGCCGTGCACTCTGAACCCGCGAGCTATGCCGTAAGCCGGTCGAGCAGCGCCATCATGACCGGCGCATCCGGCATCGGCAGCACGGCATCGACGCGGTCGATCAGCCGCGACTGCAGCAGCGGATTGCGCGCCTTGCCGATGCTGCCGAGCGGTCCGCGAAAGCCGTGATCCTCCCAGGCGAGTTCGAGCACCGCTTCGTTGGTCAGCGCGTCGACCAGATCGTCCGCCTCGCGATTGATGCTGATCAGAGGATGCGCCGAGAACACCGTCGGCCGGGGATAGAGGATGACCGGCTTGGCCGGCGCGTTGGCCTCGACCCGCTTCCAGCGCTCGGCATCCTGCAGCACCCATTCGATCAGCTGGTTCTCGTAGCCGACGATCAGCGGCTGGGCGCCGGCGCCCCCGGCAATGTAGTCGTCGAACAGTTTGCCGGAGGAGGGCGGCTTGAACCCCATGCGCTTGAACACGGTGGCGACGTCGCCGTCGATGCGGCCGAGCGTGTCGAGCATCACCACGTCGCCGCTGAGCAGGCTCGCGCAAAGACCCGCGAACATGAAGCCGGAATTCGACCTGTTCGGATCGGTCGACACCACGCGGGCGCGGCCGAACAGGTCGGCGACGCCGAGCGTGGCCCAGTTTTCGCCCGCGATGATCGCCTTCAGCAGCTTTGAGAGATCTACGAAGTAACGAGGACCGCCGGCCGGTTCGCCAAAGCCGGCCTTCACGAGACCATCGGCAATGCGGTCCCAGGAATACAGCACGATCGGGGAGTTGAAGATCACCTGGTCCCGCGAGATTCTTACGCCGCTGCTGCGTGCGACCTCGACCAGCACGGATGACGAGGGCCACAAGAATTGCGGCTTCTGGTCGAGCAGCGCGCGCTCGCGCACCATCTCGACCGAGCCGGCGCGGCGTGCATCCAGGACCAGGCCGAACCGGCGCTCGAGGAGGCCTCGTACGCGCGCATTGGTGAGAAAACCTTCCTTCTCGCCGCCGGCGAAGCCGAACAGCCGTTTCGGCTCGCCGAGCGGACCGGCGATTTCCGGATGACCGCGCAGGAATACGTAGCCGCCGGTCGCGGCGGCGCTGGCGGCGACCAATCCTCCACCCAGGATGGCGCGGCGCGAAATGGCCATCAGGCCCTCCCTTTGCCTTGATTGGCGGTGATCTCGGCAGTTGTTCTGGCCGGCGCGATCGCTGGCCCGAGATCCTCATCGAGGGAGCTTTTCAGAAGCTTCAGCTCGATGTCGAGCTTGTCGAGGTCGGCGTCCCGCAGGTTCGCCGCGTAGCGGGTGAAGGCTGCATCGAGCCGGTCGATCAGTTCGCCGGTCGAGGCAAGCCGCGCGGCGTCTGGCAGCGCGCTCTGCTCGAGTGCCGCATAGGCCTCCGCGATTTCGGCGGCGCGCGGCAGGTAGTAGGTCAAAAACCGCCGCACCCGCTCGACCCGCAGCGGATCCTTTTCCAGCGCCACGAAGATGCCGCGCGCTACGCTCGCAAGATGGCGCACCCGCGCGGCAATTTGCGGAGCGCGGATCGCTTTCGCGGCGGCATCGAGGCGTGGAGAAAGCGGCGCCGCGTCGGTCAACAGTTCGCGCACGAAGGCGATCTTGCCGCGCGCCACGCCGCTCGCATCGAGCTGCGGGAAGGCGCTGCGCGGTGTCATGAGGACACCGATGCCGCCGCCGGCGGCCGCTCCGATCAGGCAGGCGAGCCAGAACGGCATCCCGCCTGCGATCGCCAGCAGCGGCACCATGACCGCGGCTGCAACCCCAGCGATCAGCCAATTGGTCCCGGAGCCGTTCAATTGTAGCCTCGCACGGCGCGAAACGCCTCCGCCAGGTTTTTGGTGCCGTCAAAAACCCGGCCTCCGGTGAGCTTTGCAAGGTTGTCAAGCTGGGTCCGATCGGCCTCGTCGCCAAAGGTGACACCGAACACCGGCACGCGGTGACCTTCGGCCCGCCATGGCGTTTCGAAGGTCGCCATGCTGCCCTGGCTCTTGCCGTCCGTCATGATGACGATGGCGGCCAGATGCTGGCCAGCGTCGAGCGCCGGCTTCATGGCGGCGAGCGCCTGCGCCCCGCAGGTGTAGAAATCGGTGCCGCCGCCAGCGCGCAGCGTCAGCGCGCGCGCAAGCAGCGCGGCCTGGTCCTTTTCGCTGCCGTTCGAGATCGCGCTCCACAGCACATGGTCGTTGAACGGCAGCACCACGATCAGGTCCTGCTTCGACCACTGCACCAGCATTTCGCGCGTCCGCGCCGGAGTCAGAAGGAAACGCATCGCATCGAGCAGCTCGCGTTCGCCATTGCCCTGCATGCTGCCGGAGAGGTCGAGACATAGGGCCGTCAGCGAGGGGCGGCGCAGCGCGTCCTGATAGGCCGACAGCGCGGTCTGGATCACCGAAGGCTCCGGCGGCCGCACCACCGTGACGGGCCGCGCAGGATCGAGATTGGTGGCGTCGTCGGCCGCTAGCAGGGCGGCGCGCTCAAGCTCGACCCGCCGGCCGGTCTTGGCGATGCGGGCCTGCGTGTCACCCTTCAGCAGAAAGGCCTGCAGGTCGTTGAAAAAAGTTTCGACCTCGCGGCCGCGGCCGCGGTCGACGAAGCCGAGCGGGGAATCGGCGACCGCGACGCCATCCGCAGGATAGATTGCATAGAGCAGTTCGCCGCCATCCGCCTTGAGCTTGTCGTTGGTCTCCTTGATGATGGCCTCGTAGTTCCACATCGCCTGGTAATGCGCGCCGGAGCGCTCGCCATCGCGATAGAGATCCGCGAGCCAGCCGCTCGATCCGGCTGAGCGTTCCACCCCGCGCAGCAGCGCGCGGACCGTGGTCACCACGCTGTCGCGGTCGAGGTCGCCGGCCTCGATCAGATCCGACTTGCCGATGGCGCTGGCCAGCATTGCGAGATAGGCGGAGGCGCCGGAGTTCGACTGCGTCGCCGAGGTCATCAGGAATTTCAGCCGTCCGGCCTCGACCGCGGCGAGGATGTCCTTGGTCGTGACCTTGGCGCCGATCCAGCCGAGCTCCTCGGCCTTGGAGCGGCGCACGCCGAGGATGACCGGCATCTGCGCGATCGATTTCACCGATTTCACCCGCCGTGCCGTGTCGAACATGTCGACCCAGATCGAGGCTGCCGGCCAGATCGCATCGGCCTGCGGATCATTGCCGGGCTTGAGCGACAGCGCGATGTCGAGCGAGCCCTGGTAGCGCATCGTGCAACTGGCGCCGCGCGAGGCGCAAAACTCCTGCACCAGCGGCGCCAGCACCTCGTTCTCCGAACCCGACAGGATCGTGAATGTTGGGCCTGACGGCCCGCAGCCTGCGAGCGTGATCGCGGCCAGCAGCGCGGCTGCCGCCCACCGCATGACGCCAGTCCTCGCAACGCTCATGTCTGGGCCTTTATGCCGGAGCCTTGGACAACGCCGTCTTCAGCTCGGAGGTCAGCTGCGACATCCGTTGCTCGATCTCGCCGCGCTTCCTGCGGCCTTGTTCCTGCACCGATAGCACGCCTGTGATGGTATCGATCAGGTCGCGGTTGGTCTTTTCCAGCGTCTCGATGTCGACGATGCCTCGCTGCGCCTGCTGCTCGATCTGGATCGCCTGGGTCTTCATCATCTCGGAGGCCTGGCGCATCATCTGGTTGGTGGCGTCGGTCACCGTCTTCTGCAGTTCGAGTGCCGACTGCTGGCGCTGCAGGCCGAGCAGCAAAATCATCTTCTGCTTCCAAACCGGAATGGTCAGCTCGGTGGTGGCCTGCAGGTTCTCGATCAAGGTCTCGTCGCCGGATTGCACGATCCGGATTTGCGGTAGTTGCTGAATGCCGATCTGGCGCGCCTGCTGCAGATAGAAGACGCGCTTTTCCAACCGGTCCAGCGCCTGCACGGCGTCCTGGTAGGTCTGGGTGGCCAGCAGCGCATCGCTACCTTGCGCCTGCGTCCTGGCGTTCCGTTCCAGCTCGGCGAGCTCGCCGCGCCGGTAGGAGGCCACGAACTCCTTACCCGCCGCGATGTAGCCGTCGAGGTCGCCGATCGCGATCCTGGTCTGCTCGTGCAGCTCGTCGAGCAGCGCAATGTCGTGACGCAGCGTCTCTTTGTTGCGGTCGAGGTCGACGCAGATGCGGTCGACCTGCGAGGCCACGTCGTCGAACTGCTCGGCGAAGCGGCGGACCCGTGCTTCGACCGAGGAGAACAGGCGCGTCAGCAGGCCGCTGTTCTTCAGGGTTGCCGGATCGAGGCCGCGCGCCTTGGCGAGGATGTCGGACAGCAATTTGCCGGTGGCACCGATCTCCCGGTTCTGGGTCTGGGCCAGGATGCGATCGGCAAACTCGACGACGGCGCGCTGCGCGCGATCTCCGAACGTCACGATCCGTGAACGGTCGGAAATGTCGATCATGGATTTGATTCGGGCGACTGCTGTGGGATCGGTCGTGACGGCGGGAAGATGGGCGGTGTCGCTCATTACTTCAACCTCTGGGGTCGAGGGTTAGGTAGGGCTCTACCCTACTGGATGCAATCCAATGACTAGATGACGGTCAGGCGCGGGTATCGATTTTTCTTTCATAATCAATGGCATGAAGCTGGTCCGAGTTTTTTTGCAAGCCGCGTTGGCGCCGCCGTGCTGGCCTGTTCAGGTTGGCGATGGGCTGGCTGAGGAGCCCGATTCCACCCGTGATTTCGCGTCCGCCATCCGCCCGCGGACGAAGGCTTTCGCGGCCTCGCGCGCGCCGTCGTCGACGAAACAGCGGAAGGAAATCGTGATCGCGGTGCCGTGCGAAATCCAGATCAGAAGGAGGTCGCGCCTGCCGGAGAATCCGGTAACCGCGCTCCATTGCCGATTCGGCTGCGATGTCCTGCTGATTAGAGTGATGCCGCTCGTCTCAAGTACGACCGTGCGGGAGCCCGACTGGCTGGCGCATCTCTCGTAGCAATTCCGTCGCGCGAGCCGTGTGCTGATCGCGGCGCCGATCCAGGACATGAGGATGGCGAGCCCGAATCCGAACAGGCTGCTTCGTCCCACCATCTCGAGCAACTCGGCATCCCGCGTGCGTTGTGCCGCGAGTGTTTGGAACATCAGGGCTACCGGGCTGGCGCTGAACAACACCGCAACCGAGATGGTGAAACCCGCGCCCAGCTTGGGGTACGGCGATCGATCGCCGCCGCGTAAATCACATCGTCGCGCGCGCTCAGGGTGTAGGTCACCGCAATGCGATCGGGAACCCGGTCGCTCATTCGTCGATCGTACTCATCACCGCGCAGTGAGCACGCGGCCACCGATATGACGCGGCAGGACCAGTCCAGGTTCAAAGGGGGGCGTTTCAAAGCGTAATGAATTGAGGTCAGGCCGGAGCAGCATGAGAACTGCCCTTCCCAAAAAGGAGAAAAAGTATTCGAGTTCGCGGCTAGATTGCTTTGGGGAGAGCTCGTCGCTTCAGTTCTGGTTATAATAATAGCGGCGCTGCTGATAGGTCGGCTGCGCCTGGTAATAGCCCTGCGGTGCGTAGTTCGGGTTGTTGTTGTAATAGGGCTGGGGCTGCGGCGGATAGGCCTGCGCATTGTAGAGCCGGCGACTGGAAGGCGGTGCCGGATAGACGCGCTGATCCGAGTTGCCGTCAGCCGGATAGATGTAGCCGTCGTCGATCCGCTGCTGTGGCATGACGCGGCTCTGCTGCATCGGCTGCGGTGTAATGTCGACCGGTTCGCCGGCGGCCGAGTATTGCTGCTGGGAATATTCCTGCTGATAGGTCCGATACTGCGGCTGATAGCCCTGGTCGCCTACCTGCGGCAGCTCGTGGCCGGCCGCCGCCGTCGTGATGCTGCGCGGGTTGCGCGCGAGCGCGATCTGCGCTGAACCGGTCAGGGTCACGGTCGTGTTCAGCACGCCCTGCTCCTCGACCAGCGCGTAGAGCGTCGCGGCATTGGCCTGGGACAGCCGTACGCAGCCGTGCGAGGCCGGCATGCCGATCTTGTTCTCGTAGACCGTCCCGTGGATGGCATGGCCGATCTTGGTAAAAAAGATCGAATGCGGCATCGGCGCGTCATCGAACTCCTTCGAGAAGTGGTCTTCCTCCATGCGGAAGGCCCTGAAGCTGCCGTTCGGGGTCTCGCGCGAGGGGATTCCGGTCGAAACCGGCCAGCGGTAGCGCTGGGCGCCATCGACCGCCACCGTCATGGTCTGCGTGTTCTTGTCGATGGTGATGTCGACCTTGGCCTCGGCGGCATGGCTTGCGAACAAGAGCAGTCCGGCGAAAGCAACGAGAAAGCAACGCATCTCTACCTCTGGCCTCCGGCCATTTTCCGCGACGCAGCGGCCCTTCTATATGCCCGAAACACCCGAGAAGTTCCAGCCGCCTGGATATCGCATCGTCGACCGCCTGCGCGCTGCAAACAAGCCCACTGCCGTTCACATGGCGTGACATCTTCGCGAGCGCTGCATGAACGCACGAGCGCGGCATTCGCGCAACACAGGCGCGGCATGACTACGCAGGCGCCAATTGGTCACAAAGGTGTAACCATTTGGCCGCATCCCGCCGTCAAGCTTTTCGGCGTCGTCGCAGGATATTCCGATGCAGATGCTCAAGATGAACGAGACCGCCGCAGTCGCCCGTGCGCAGCCGAGCTTCGCAAGCCGGTTCGCCGGCGCGGCCGCAGTGATCATCGCAGCGCTGGTGGCGATTGCGCCGCCGGCGAGCCGTGCCCAGGGTATCATACGCGGGGCGCAACAGGGGGCCTATGAGGGCAACCGCGTGGCCGGTCCGGTCGGCGGTGTCGTCGGAGGCGCGGTCGGGGCCGGCGTCGGCGGCGCTGTCGGCGCGGTCGAAGGTGTGCTCGGCGTTCCGCATCGGACCTATCGGCATCATTATCGCTGCCGCGGCTATTACGACAGCTACGGCTATTACCACTGCTTCAACTAGAACGCTGTCATTCCGGGGCGCCTCGAAGAGGCGAACCCGGA
>NZ_JAFATE010000619.1 GCF_019244115.1 Bradyrhizobium sp. | reverse complement strand
TGGCATTCGGGATCGCCGAAGCGGACATTGTATTCGAACAGTTTTGGGCCCTGCTCGGTCAGCATCACGCCGGCATAGAGGACGCCATGAAAGGGCGTGCTGCGTGCCTTCATGCCGGCGACGGTGGGCAGAATGATCCGGCTTATGATCTCGTCATGCACCTCCGGCGTCACGAAGGGTGTCGGCGAATAGGCGCCCATACCGCCGGTGTTCGGTCCCTGATCGTGGTCGAAGGCGCGCTTGTGGTCCTGGGCGGAGGCAAGCGGCAGCGCGGTCTCGCCATCGCAGAGGGCAAAGAACGAGACCTCGCGGCCAGCCAGAAATTCCTCGATCACGACCTCGGCGCCAGCCGCCCCGAACGCGCCTTCGAACATCATCGCGATGGCGTCTTCGGCCTCGGATAGGGTTTTCGCGACCACGACGCCCTTGCCGGCGGCGAGTCCGTCGGCCTTGATCACGATCGGTGCGCCCTGTGCGCGCGCATAGGCGCGCGCGTCGCCCGCGTTGCTGAAGCGCCGATAGGCTCCGGTCGGGATGCCGAACTCCGCGCAAAAATCCTTCGTAAAACCCTTGGAACCTTCGAGCCGGGCGGCCAGCCGGCTCGGCCCGAACGCCTTGATCCCGGCGGAGGCGAGATCATCGACGATGCCGGCCACCAGCGGTGTCTCCGGCCCGACCACGACGAGGTCGACCGCATTGCCCTTGCAGAACTCGATCACGGCAGCATGGTTGGAAATGTCGAGCGCCACGCATTGGCCCTCACGCGCCATGCCGGCGTTTCCGGGCGCAATCAAGAGCTTTGTGACCAGCGGCGAGGCTGCGATCTTCCAGGCCAGAGCGTGTTCGCGGCCGCCGGAACCGAGCAGGAGGATGTGCATGGGGTGTCGCCAGGATAGCAGGAGATCATTCCCGGAAGCACGAATCCGCCTTCCCGTGCAAGGGGGAGATATCCACACACACACCGTCATTCCGGACGGCGCGCCTCGCGCGCCGATCCGGAATCTCGAGCTTGTTTGGCACCGGCGCACACGATCTCCAGATTCCGGGTTCGCGCTTACGCGCGCCCCGGAATGACGTCATTGAGGGATTGCGCCCTATTTGCCTCCGGCCGCGGATGCCGCGATGATCTCCTGCAGGGTCGCGACATGGCGGGCGAAGGCGCCGCGGCCCTCTGCGGTGGCGGTGACCGTGGTTTGCGGCTTCTTGCCGACAAAGGCCTTGTCCACCCCGACATAGCCGGCGCGCGACAGCGTCTCGATATGTGCGCCGAGATTGCCGTCCGTCGCGCCGGTCAGCTTCTTCAGCCGGGCAAACTCCAGCCCGCTGCCGGACGGCAGCGCGTTCAGCGCCGCCATGATCCGCAGCCGCAGCGGCTGATGGATGACGTCGTCGAGTTCGGCCATCGCTTCAGTCCCGGCGCATGCACAGGCCGCCGACGATCAGCCCGCCGCCATTGGTGACCGCCATCCACAGCATGAAGGCGTAGCCAGTAACGAAGAAATAGCCGATCAACGTCAGCACGGTGATGCCAAGGCCGATCGCCACGAAGGCGCGGCCGAACCACAGGCCCGCAAGAACGTAGAACAGCATGGCATAGACGGGCCAGAAGGTCCCCATCTGGCGCGGTCCGAAATGGCCGAGCACCACGCTGCAGAACAGACCGAACGCAAAGTACAGCACGAACGCGGCCGCGACGCGCAGATCGAACGAGTGCATTCCGGTGCGACGCATGTCGAGAATCGAGAGCGTGACGGTGCCGCCCACGCCCAGCGTGTTCACCGCGATCCAGATCGCGCCGCCGTCACGCGGCGAGAGCCAGTTTGCCAGATTTCCGGCGAAGACCAGGACACCCCACATGATCATGACCCGGCTGGCGAGATCATAGATCCGTGACTGCCGCACGCGCCGCGCGACGTCGTCGATATCGGCGAGCGCCTTGCGCGCCTCTGCACTGTCGAGCTTCATGTAGCGCCTTCGGGCTGGATTGTGGGCTTTGCTACGGCCAATCGCGCTATCGGCGGCGGCTGATAGCGCCGGATCAAGTAAGCCCCGATCAAGGTTACGATTGCGGCTGCGGCGCCGCTGACGGCCCATGCCTGGCCGTACGTCAGAGCCACACTGCGCAGGATCGTTTCCGTGACGGCTGCGGCCATCAGGCCGACGAAACCCCAGCTCATGCAGCGGTAATGCAACTGCTTCCAGTAGGCCGGCCGCGGGGTCATCAGCATCGGGACCATCGCGGCGATGATGGCAGCCAGATTCGCGATCGCACCGAAATGAAAGGCGTTGAAACTCCCCGTGAACCGGTACAGCAGCATCGCCAGCCCATCGACCATCACCATCCCATACACGAAAGCATAGCCGCGGGCGCGGTGCGCCGCGCCGTGTTTCGGTCGCACGAGCTGGATCGCGCCGACCATGATACAAAGCATCGCCAGCACCATGTGAAACGTCCCGACCACGGTGAGATTCGTCATCATGGCTCAGCTCCCCGTCACGCCGTGGCTGACGACGTCGTCGGCGATAGCCGCGACGGCCCTGGAATCGCTGACGATCGCCATGTGATTGACGCCGTCGATGAGGTGCACCGGCACATGCTCGCCGACGGCATCGCGATATTTGTCGGCAATCATCAGCTCATCATCGGCGCCGGCAAACAGGGCGACGGGCCGGGTGGCGGCTTCGAGATCCCGGCGATAGCCTGATGTGGCGAAGTTCCGCATCAGCCGATAGGAATAGGTGGGATTGAGGATCGCGCTGGAATTGGCCGGCACCGCGAACGCCAAAGTCGGGAGCGATTGGCAGCAATCGACCCCGAGCCGGTGCAGGATCGCGAGACCGAACAAACGGGGCAGGTCCGCGCTGGCCCAGCCGCCCGAATCCGGCCGGTTGGTCAGTGCGTCATGCCCGAGGTAGGGCGCAAGCAGGACGGTGCGGACAAACAGGTTCTGGATCGGCGAGGCTGCAATGCGCAGCGCAAAACCGCCGCCTGCGGAATGGCCGAGCAACGTGATCGGCGCGGTCGGGTTGGTCTTGCGGATCTCGGCAACGAAGTCCGCCATGTCGTCCTCGAGCTGGCCAAGATAGGCAACATCGCCGCGACTACCTGACCCGCCATGGCCGCGGATATCTGGTGCATAGGTGTCGACCCCGCGGGCGGCGATCGCATCAGAGAGCGCATGGATCGCAACACTGGAGCCCGAGGAGCCATGCACCAGGATGGCGATCTGGCCAGTCGCCTGGCCGCGGGCGGGGTAATGGCGGTAGGCCAATTCGGTGCCGTCACGACCGTGGAACCGCTCCAGCCCCGGCATGGTGCTGCGGTCGACCGCACGCGCGGTGTTCGAAATCGAGACGAGTTCCGGCGGCTGGCTGACGGGCCTTGCGACCATTGCAGTGAGGAGCAGCGCCACCGCCCCGACCAGGCCGAGGACCCATTGCGTGAGCTTCAGCGGAAACCAGACCATCCAGCGCAGCATGATTTTCCTCCGGAATCCTTCAAAACAGAGAACTCTATCGTATAGGGTCAGAGAACTCTGTAATCCAGAGTATGTGCATAAGCAAGGGAACAAATGGCGAAAGATCGAAAGAATCCCTAGTTTGGATTTTCGTCCTGAAAGGGAATCGATGACTGCTGCGCCGAACCTGCTCAACGCGCCGGAATACACCGTCTCGGAACTCTCCTCCGCGCTGAAGCGGACGGTCGAGGACGCCTATGGCCATGTGCGGGTGCGCGGGGAGATTTCCGGTTTTCGCGGACCGCATTCCTCGGGCCATTGCTATTTCTCTCTGAAGGACGAGAGCGCCAAGATCGAGGCGGTGGTTTGGAAGTTCGTCCATGTGCGGATGCGCTTCAAGCCGCAGGAGGGGCTCGAGGTCATCGCCACCGGCAAGCTGACGACCTATCCCGGCTCCTCAAAGTACCAGATCGTGATCGAGGCGCTCGAGCCCGCCGGCGTCGGCGCGCTGATGGCGCTGATGGAGGAGCGCAAGAAGAAGCTCGCCGCCGAGGGCCTGTTCGAGGCCGCGCGCAAGCGGCTACTCCCCTATCTGCCCGAAGTGATCGGCGTCGTCACGTCGCCGACCGGAGCCGTGATCCGCGACATCCTGCATCGTCTTGAAGACCGCTTTCCCCGCCGGGTGCTGGTGTGGCCGGTCAGGGTGCAGGGCGACGGCTCGGCCGAACAGGTCGCCGCAGCAATCCGCGGCTTCAACGCACTGCCGGAAAGCGGCCGCATTCCACGGCCTGATCTCCTGATTGTCGCGCGCGGCGGCGGCTCGCTGGAAGACCTCTGGTCGTTCAACGAGGAGATCGTGGTGCGGGCGGCCGCCGACAGCATGATCCCGCTGATTTCGGCGGTCGGGCACGAGACCGACATCACTCTGATCGATTTCGTCGCCGACAAGCGCGCGCCAACGCCGACCGCCGCGGCGGAGATGGCCGTGCCGGTGCGCAGCGAACTGTTTTCCGAGATCGCAAGCCTCGCCCGCCGCACCTTCGTCTGCTGGCACCGCCATCAGGAGGGCCGCCGCAACGAACTGCGCGCCGCGGCGCGCGCGCTGCCCGATGCTACCGAGGTGCTGGCGATCCCGCGGCAGCGGCTCGACGCGGCGGCCTCAGCACTGCCGCGCAGCCTCCGGACCAACACGCATGTGCATTTCCGCCAGTTTGCCGCCGCGAGCGCGCGGCTGACGCTGCGCGTTTTGCGCGGCCAGGTCGCGCAGGCAGACCATCGGCTCACCGTCTGTGGCGAGCGGCTGACGCTGTCGGCGCGCGCGCTGCTCTACCGCCGCCGCGACCGCTACACGGCGCTGGCGGCGCGGCTGAAAACCTCAAAGCTCGCCAATCTGGAGGCACGGCGCCAGGCGATTTCGCGCGCCCGCGAGCGGACCGAGCGTCTCGCCGATCGCGCGCGCCGCGCGCTGCTCACGTCGGTGCAGCGGCTCGATGCGCGCGTCGGCCACGCGGGCCAATTGCTGATCGCGCTGTCCTATCGCTCGGTGCTGGCCCGTGGTTTCGCGCTGGTGCGGGACGAGGCCGGACATCCGCTGCATGCAGCTGACAGTATTGGGCCCAGCGCGCGGCTCGAAATCGAATTCGCCGACGGCCGTGTCGCGGCGACCGCCGATGCCGACCGGCCGGCCGCGAAATCAACGCCACCCGCAGCACCGAAGCAACCCGCACGCGAAAAGCCCGCCGCGCCAAAACGTATCACCAAGCCCGTCGACCAAGGCAGCCTGTTTTAGACTAGTTCGAACTATTTTCGACGTTGGGCGCGCGCTGCCTGTGCTCCCCTCCCCCTTGCGGGGATGGGTCGAGGGTGGGGTCGCAACAAGCACGGTCTCTCTGGTAACCCCCTCCCCCGCAAAGGGCGAAGGGAGCGCACCTCCCGCAGGGAGGGAGCGCACCTCCCGCGCGGATAGCGATCACTGCGCGAGCCACTTGGTGACCAGCTTCTGCGCGTCCGCCCGCGCCTCGGGATCGCTGCCGAGATGGCCGCGTTCGGGCGAGGCGCCATCGGCACTCGGCGCATTCACCTGCAACGGCAAATTGGGCCGATCGAAATCGTGGTACGCGCCGGGATAGACGACGATCCGCGTCAGTGCGCTGCGTCCGCGCGCACCGTCGATCATCTGCCGGCAGGCCGGCGACGGGGTGACATCATCCTTGGCCCCGATCAGGAGCAGCGTCGGAACGCGCGCGCTCCAGCCAAGTCCCGCCGAGAGCGTACAGTCCGGATAGAAGGCGATCGCCGAACGGAAATCCGGCTCGGCGCCGCGCGGCGACAATTGCGGGCGCACCGCCCAGAGCAGCGCGCTCGCGCCATTGCCCCAGCCGATCAGGCTGATGCGGTCATGCCTGGTCCAGGACTGCTGCACCAGCCATTGCCGTGCCGCCAGGATGTCGGAAACGCGCTCCCGCCGCGCGCTCAGCCGGCGTTCGTTGATGCGACATTGTGGACCAAGCCCACGCGAGCCAAAGCTGTCGGGCAATAGCACCGCGCTGCCATCCTTCACGAGCTGCTCGGCCCAATCGCGATAGCGCGCCTGCACCGGCTCGGAACGGCCACCCAATCCCCCGCAACCGTGCAGCGCGATCACGGTCGGAAACGGGCCGTCGCCGTCGGGCTTGAACAGTTCGGCGCGGAGCGCCACGCTGCCGGATGTGATATCGACTTGGCGCGCGACGTCGGACTGGGCCGCGACCGCGGGCGAACAAGCGGCAAACAGCGTCAGGACGATGAGAGTGAGCAGACTATTCATCGGTCTCAGGGCCGTCGCGGGGCAGCGGTAAATCGTTGCTTGCACGCTAACACGGCACAAAGGGCAAAAAACTCACAAATCGGTGGGTTTTCACCCCGCGCGACGCGCCCTATTTATGATAGATTGACCGAATAGAGCACATAAGTCTTCATTCGGAATCCTGTCCTTTCCGGAGCAATCCATCTTGCTGAACAAGTTCGGCCCCTCTAGCCATGGCGAAGCGCAGGTCCAGTATCTCGACGGCGATTTTCGCGTGATCTCCCCTGGAACCTATGTCCGCTGCGCGGTGACGGATGCGCGGATTCCGATCGACGAGCTGAAATATTGGAGCGTCGACCTGCAGGAGGCCTATGCCACGCCGGGCGCGGTGGTGCAGCGGCATTATCCCGGCGCGATTAAGAAGCAGGGGTAGCTACGAACATAACTATTGTCGTCCCGGCTTTCGCCGGGACGACATACTCACTTCTGACCGAACTTCTTCTGGCGCGCGTTGAACAGGCGCTCGTCGAGAAAGCGGCGTAGCGTTTTCTCATCCTCGAATTCCAGTGTGACCGGCAGCGTCGATATCTCTCGCACTGAAACGGGAAGCTCGCCCTTCTTCCGCAGCCGGACCAGGTCTTTTTCCGTCGTCACCAGCGTCAGCTGATCGCGCTTCGCCTCGGCGATCAGCGCGTCGACATCGGCTTCCGAAAACGGATGATGATCGGCAAAGGCCCGCTCTCGGACCACGTCGATGCCGTTTGCGCGCAACGTTCGGAAGAACCGCGCGGGATCGCCGATCCCGGCAAAGGCAAGCACAGGTTTGTTCGCGAGCACGGCGAGCGCAGCTTGATCCGGCTCGAGATGCGCCGACAACACGGGTCTCCCTGGACGCGATGCGATCCTCTCGGCGATCGCACCGGCCGCCGTCCCCTCCCCCACCACGATGAGCGCGTCGGTGCGGTCGAGCTGCGCAGATAATGGCGCACGCAAGGGACCGGCAGGAAAGACGCAGGCGTTGCCGACGCCACGATCGCTGTCGATCACGATCAGCGCGGCATCCTTCTGAACCGCCGGGTTCTGGAAGCCGTCGTCCATCAAAATGACACTGGCGCCTTGCGATTTCGCCAGCGCCACGCCGTCGACGCGATCGCGCGACACCGCCACCGGAACGGTTGATGACAGCATCAACGGCTCGTCACCGACATCAGCGGCCGCGTGGCGGTGCGGATCAACCATGACCGGACCGCGCAGCCGCCCGCCATAGCCGCGGCTGAGCACGACCGGTCGCTCGCCGAGTTCGCGCAAGATCTTCGCCAGCGCGAGCACGGTGGGCGTCTTGCCGGCGCCACCCATATGGTAATTGCCGACGCAGAACACGGGAATGCCGGGGTCAAGGCCGCTCCGCTGCATGCGCAGGGCGGTGAGCGCGCCATAGACGGCTCCGAGTGGAAACAAGAGATACGAGATCCAGGATGGTGGCCGGTGCCAGAAGGCCGGCTCACGCATCGGAGGCTCCCATCTCCAGCCGCAGCTGCAGCAAATAGGGTTCGAGTGCGGTGAGCGTGCGCTGCAGCGCGCCGCCGAGCTGTTCGACGACCCGCGATCCCGCGGCATTGACGGTGTTGCAGGCGTTCGGATCGGCCAATAGCTGGCCGAGCTGCTTCACCAGCGCTTCGAGATCGTCGGCCCGCCGCGCGCCGCCGGACGAATCCAGCGCCTCGTAGACATCGGCGAAATTGAACACATGCGGACCGTGCACGGTCGCGGCACCGAGCTTGACCGCCTCGATCGGATTCTGCCCGCCATGCCGGACCAGCGATCCGCCCATGAAGACGATCGGCGCGAGCCGGTAGAACAGGCCGAGCTCGCCGAGCGTATCCGCGACATAGACCTCGGTCGCAGCAGTCGGCGGCTCGTTACGCGAGCGCAGCGCGCCCGCGAGCCCCGATGTCGCAACCGCCAGCGCAATTGCCGGTCCGCGGTCGGGATGGCGCGGCACGATGACGGTCAGCAGGCCCGGAAACAAACCACTTAGGATGCGGTGCGCCTGCAGCAAAATCTCCTCTTCGCCGGGATGGGTCGAGGCGGCGACGATCACGGGCCGGCCGCGTGTCACCAGCATCAGCCGCTCGAGTTTTTGCAGATCGGCCGGCGGCGCGGGCACATCCAGCTTCAGATTGCCGGTCGTGACCACATTGGCGCAACCGAGCGCGGAAAATCGCTCCGCGTCGACGCGCGATTGCGCGAGACAAATGTCGAAGCGGCCGAGCAGCGCCGAGATCGTGGCGGAGACGCGACGCCAGCGCGGGAAGGAGCGCGGCGACATCCGCCCATTGATCAGCACCATCGGCAGCCGCCGCGCCGCGCTCGACAGGATCAGATTGGGCCAGAGATCGGATTCGATGAACAGCGCCAGGGACGGCCGCCAGTGGTCGAGGAAACGCGCGACGAAGCGGGGCGAATCATAGGGCACGTATTGATGGATGATGTCGGGCGGGAAACGTCTGGCAACGATCGCGGCAGAGGTCACCGTGCCCGAGGTCAGGAGGATGCGGAGATTGAGCGCGCGCAGCCGTTCGATCAGGCTCGCCGCCGCCAGCACTTCGCCGACGCTGGCGCCGTGAATCCAGACCAGCGGCCCGAGAGGGCGGACATCGCGGCTGAGGCCGCGGCGTTCGCCGATCCGCTCCGGATCCTCCTTGCCGTGCTTCAGCCGCTGCCGGATCACGGCCGGCGCGAGCGGCGCCGCCGCCGAAGACAGGCTGCGATAGACTCGCAGCGTCATCGGCAGCGCATCAGCCATGCTGCGCCTCTTGAGGCGCTACCTGCCGTGGCTCTTGCTGCACCATTTCGCCGTTCGCGTCCGGCCGGCCGACCATCGCATAGGCAACGCGGTTTGCCTCGTTGAGCGTGTCCTCGACCTCCTGGCGGAGCCGTTCCATGGTCGCGGCATCCGCGTCTGATGGCACGTGGATTTCCTTGATCCCGACCAGCGCGCCGCGCCCGAACGGCAGGTTGATCGTGGTGCGATCCCAGTTGTTGAGACGGATGAAGCGGCTGGTCACCATCGCGAAGGGCATGATCGGCCGTCCGGATTCTCTCGCCAGCATGATGACGCCGAGGCCTGCGACCCGCGCACGCTTCGGCACGTCGGCGGTGGTCGCCACATTATAGCCCTCACCCAGCGCGCGCACCATCTCCTTGAACGCACCGACGCCGCCCTTGCGGTGGAAAGCCGAGCCATGATCGCCGGAGCCGCGGATCGTGCCGACACCGAGGCGTTCGGCGGCGATCGCGTTGAATTCACCGTCGCGATGCCGCGAAATCAGCACCTTGGCGCGATACTCGGGCTTGATCTTGATGAACGGCGTCATGAAGTGCTGGCCGTGCCAGAACACCAGGATGCCGGGCATCGACGGCTCGACGAGGTCGTAGATGTTGTCCGGCTCGCGGCTGAACGTGTTGGTCTTCCAGACCAGCCGCAGGTACTCGGCGGCCAGCACGCCGACGGCGCGCTGCAGCCAGTTAGAGCGCAGTATATCGCGAACGAGTTTCTTCAACGCGCGGGGTTCGTCGCTTCGGGGTCGAGCAGCCGGTGCAGGTGCACAATGAAATAGCGCATGTGGGCGTTGTCGACCGTCTGCTGCGCCTTGGCCTTCCAGGCGACATAGGCGGCCGCGTAGTTAGGGAATACCCCGACGATGTCTACCTTGTCGAGATCCTTGAAAGTATTGTGTTCGAGATCTACGAGTTCACCGCCAAGCACAAGATGAAGCAGTTGCTGCGAGCCGTCTGGCATGTGTGTTGGTTCCTAGAGAGGTGCCCGGCAAGGGACTTTAAGAGAGATCTTGCGGCAGGTCAGGACAACGGGCGATTGCGGAAATGCGCCACGATTCTCGCATGACGTTCGCGCCCCGCCGCCACCAGTGCCCCGTGCGTGACTTCCCGGCGATTGTAGAGAATGGGATCGCCGGAAAGCGCCGTCATCTTACCATTCGCTTCCTGCACGATCAAATTGGCCGCCGCAAGATCCCAGTCGCGGCTCTGGCCGCCGGCAAACGCCGCGTCGAGCCGGCCATCGGCGACGCGGCACAGGCGAAGCGCCAGCGATCCGATGCGCGGATGGATCGCGATCTCGTCGCTCGAGGTCTTCAATCGTTCGACCAGCGGCTTCGGTCCCGCCATGCGCGCGAAATCGACCGCCGTTCCCGGCGTTGCCGATACGCCGACGCCATTGAGCGTCGCGCCTGCGCCGCGCGCGGCGAAAAAGAACTCGTCGCTGGCCGGAGCGAACACGGCCGCGATGACCGGCGCTGCATCCTCCACCAGCGCCACGCTGACGCACCAGTCCGCTTTGCCGGCAAGATAGTTGCGGGTGCCGTCGATCGGATCGACGATCCAGACCCGGCGCCTTGAGAGGCGGTCTTCGTCATCGGCGCTCTCCTCGGAGAGCCAGCCGTAATCCGATGCCGCCGACCGCAGCCGGCTCTCCAGGAGATCGTTGACCGCGATATCGGCTTCCGACACCGGCGACGAGGCGCCCTTGATCCAGTTCTTCAGTTCGCGTCCGAACAGGGACAGCGCGAGGCCGCCTGCCTCGCGTACAGTCTCCTTCAACAGCTTCGCATCGCGTGCCAGTATCGCGGCATCGACCTCAGCGTCCACCAAGCGTCAGTCCCTCGATCCGCACGGTCGGTGCGTTGATGCCATAGATGAACTTCAGGTCATTCGCCGCGGTCATCGACTTGAAGATCTCGAGCAGGTGGCCGGCAATGGTCACCTCGCTGACCGGATAGGTAATCTGGCCGTTCTCGATCCAGAAGCCGGAGGCGCCGCGACTGTAATCCCCGGTCACGCCGTTGACGCCCGACCCGATCAGGTCGGTGACATAAAAACCCTGCTTGATGTCGGCGATCAGCTCGGCCGGGCTCGGCTGGCCCGCTTCGAGATGCAGGTTAAAGGGCCCGGGCGACGGCGCGGAGGACACGCCGCGATGCGCGTGACCGGTCGTTGCCATCTTCAATTCCCGGCCGGTTGCCGAATCGAGCAGCCAGGAGGTCAGCACGCCCTCATCGACGATGGCGAGCGGCTTGACCTTGACCCCCTCGGCGTCGAAGGGCTGCGATCGGAGGCCGCGCTTGCGCAGGGGATCGTCGACGATGCGGATCTCCTTGGCAAAGAGCTGCTCGCCGAGCCGGTCCTTGAGGAAAGAGGTCTTGCGCGCGATCGACGCACCATTGATCGCACCGACGAGATGGCCGACCAGCGATCCCGAGACGCGCGGATCGAACACGACCGGAACCTTGCAGGTCTCGACCTTGCGCGGGTTGGCTCGCGCGACCGCACGCTCGCCCGCGGTGCGGCCGACGCTGGCGGCGGAGGCGAGATCGGCGGCATGCGGCGCGGTGGTGTAATCGTAGTCGCGCTCCATCCCGGTTCCCTCGCCGGAGATGGCGGTCATCGAGATCGAGTGATTCGAGCGCAGATAGGCGCCGTGAAAACCCGCGCTCGTGACCAGCACCATGCCGCCGATCCCGGCGGAGGCCGAGGCGCCACTCGACTTGGTCACGCCTTTCACAGCGAGCGCTGCCGCTTCGGCCTCCTGGGCGCGCCGCTCGAGTTCGGCGGTCGAGGGAACCTCGGGATCGAGAAGGTCGAGCGCGGGGATATCACGGGCGAGCAGCGCCGGATCGGCAAGCCCGACATATTGGTCGTCGGGAGCAACGCGCGCCATCGCCACCGCGCGCTCGGCAAGCCGCGCGACGCCATCACCGGAGACGTCATTGGTCGAGACCACCGCCTGGCGCCGTCCGACCAGCACGCGCAGGCCGACATCGTTGCCCTCGGAGCGCTCGGATTCCTCGACGGCGCCGTCGCGCACCTCCACACCTTGCGAGATGCCGCGCACCGCCACCGCGTCAGCGGCGTCGGCGCCGGCGCGCTTGGCGGCTTCCACCAGGCGTTCGGCCAGCGCACTCAACGCGGACTGGTCGAACAGGTCGGCATGGACCGCCTTCGGCGAGGATAGGGATGTGCTTGATGGTGAAGAGTTCACGAACAAAATCCTGAAGGGATGGCGGGGATCGCGAAGGGCGTCGGCCGAATCAGCAGATGTGGCCGATTGGCGCGGACTTCAAGCATTTTTTGCGCCGCCGCATCCGGCGAATTCGGCACATCTGCAAGGTCTCGTCAATCATGCGGGCCAAGGTCTTGTCAATCATGCCGGTGAAAGGGATCGCGGTCACATCCGATTAACCAGCCTTCTTAAGCAGAATTCGCAAAAGCCGCGGCTAAGGTCACGCCATCGACCGGGAACATAATCCCGGCGGGGAGACTAAAGCCGTGAGGCGTCAAACAGCAACAAGCGGGAGCAATCCCGCCGGGTCGAGCCGCAGCACGCGGCTCGACCCTCTTTCTCTGCCGGTCCGTTTCGATGCGCACGACACCCGTGCGGATGGCGGCGTGCGGCAGGTGGAACTGCATCGCGAACGCGTCGTGCTGCGCCGTGCCATCAACGGCATGCGCATGGCCGTCAACATCAGCGTCAGCGATTTTCGCGGCATCGCGCTGCGCGAGACCGGCGAGACGCAGCTGCTGGTCCTCATCCACCGCGATCCGTCCCTCAACATCCCCTTGTGCGAGAGCGCAGACCGCGCCGAGATCGCCGCCGCCTGGCAAGGCTGGAGCGAGATCTTCGGTTTGCCGCAACTTCAGGATGGCGAAAGCTTCGAACCTGCGCCGCGCCGTCGCAGGCGTAACGCGATCCGCTGGCGCCGCCCCCGCTTTCTGATCCGCCGCCGCGTCGGCGATGC
>NZ_JAFATE010000590.1 GCF_019244115.1 Bradyrhizobium sp. | reverse complement strand
CTTAATCTCGCCTTGATACGACGCCGCCCGCTGCAGGCCCTGCTCGCTGATCTCACGCGGTTGGAAGTTCATGACCGTGATCCTTTCGGCGACGATGGGGCAGCAGCATTTGATCCGCCACATCCGCCATCGACTTTTTTGACAGTGCATTGCGAAATGCGTGACGAGACGTAAACGCGAAATTCCTTAATTCCGATAGGGTACTTGCATTTGAATGGTGATGACATGTAACATCCATACCTGTCGCATATGTAACTTTGTCATAACTGTAACAAAAGGTCAGAGACCCTGCCATGCCCGCCGATTCCGGTAAGAAGCTGTTCGTCGGCCCCCGCTTCCGGCGCATCCGCCAGCAGCTCGGCCTGTCGCAGACCCAGATCGCCGAAGGGCTCGGCATCTCGCCGAGCTACATCAACCTGATCGAGCGCAACCAGCGCCCTGTCACCGCGCAGATCCTGCTCCGGCTCGCTGAGACCTATGACCTCGACCTGCGCGATCTGGCGACCGCGGACGAGGACCGCTTCTTTGCCGAACTCAACGAGATCTTTTCCGATCCGCTGTTCCGCCAGATCGACCTGCCGAAGCAGGAACTGCGCGACCTCGCCGAGCTCTGCCCTGGCGTCACCCACGCACTGCAACGGCTCTATGCGGCCTATACCGAGGCGCGACGCGGCGAGACGCTGGTGGCGGCGCAGATGGCCGACCGCAACGAGGGGCCGCGCTTCGAGGCCAATCCGATCGAGCGCGTACGCGACCTGATCGAGGCCAACCGCAACTATTTTGGCGAGCTCGAACAGGCCGCGGAAAGCCTGCGCGACCAATTGAATGTCAGCGCCGAAGAGCTGTTCGCAGCGCTCAGCACACGCTTAAGAGAAAAGCACTCGGTCACGACCCGCATCATGCCGGTCGACGTCATGCGCGACACCTTGCGCCGCTTCGACCGCCATCGCCGCCAGCTTCTGATCTCCGAGCTGGTCGATGCGCCGGGCCGCGTGTTCCAGCTCGCGTTCCAGATCGGGCTTGCCGAAGCATCCGGTCATTTCGAGAGCATCGTCGGTCGCGCCGGCCCGCTCGACGATCCCGCGCGCCGGCTCTACCGGATTACCCTGGCAAACTATTTTGCGGCCGCCGTGATGATGCCGTACGCGACCTTTCATGGCGCGGCCGAGGCGCTCGCCTACGACATCCACGTGCTGGCGCAGCGCTTCAATGTCGGTTTCGAGCAGGTCTGCCATCGCCTGACCACGCTGTCCCGCCCCAACGCGCGCGGCATTCCGTTCTTCATGCTGCGCGTCGACAATGCCGGCAACGTTTCGAAACGCTTTTCCTCCGGCACCTTTCCGTTCTCGAAATTCGGCGGCACCTGCCCGCTGTGGAACGTGCATTCCACCTTCGACACGCCCGACCGCCTGCTCAAGCAGGTGATCGAGCTGCCCGACGGCACACGCTATTTCTCGATCGCGCAGATGGTGCGCCGGCCGATTGCGCCTCACCCGCACCCGCAGCCGCGCTTTGCAATCGGGCTCGGCTGCGAGATCCGCCATGCATCAAAACTCGTCTATGCCGCTGGCATGGACCTGGACAAGGCGGAAGGCACGCCGATCGGGGTCAACTGCCGGCTCTGCGAGCGCGAGAACTGCAGCCAGCGCGCCGAGCCGCCGATCACCCGCACGCTGATCCTGGACGAGAACACGCGGCGGGTGTCCTCGTTCGCCTTCTCCAACGCAAGGGAGCTGTGACTGCCTGTTTCGTCAGATGCGCCGAGGATCGCCTTCGTCGTGACGCCGATCGACCTTCGCGTGCAATACGGATTCATGCGCTCTTGGGCAGAGCTCGATGGTGGCGAATTCGACCGTCCCGTTCTCGCGCGGCACCGCTCGCTGCAATTGCAAAGCCGGGCTGGCAATTGCATAGTTCGCCCGAATCAAACGGGTTTTAGGGAGCTTGAGGACGAGCATGGCAGACGCCGACCTGGACGTCGTGATCCGGCAGCTGGCCAGACAGCAGCAGAAGAGCCTGATGGCGGCGGCGAAGAAGCGGCGTGATCGCTATGGAAGCCTGGCGGCCAAGGCCAAGGACAAGCCGGCCCGGGATCGCTACCGGCAGATCGCCAAGGATACGATGGAGCATGCCACTACGGCCGTCCGGCGGCTGCAGATCTCCGCCGACAATGCCGCCGACAGCTCCGCGCGGTCGATGCGACAGGCCGTGGCGGCGGCCGACACCGCCGCCGCAGCGACCAAGGAGGCGGTGAAGAAGACGGCGAAGAAAAAGCCGGCGGAAGGCTGACGCGCGCAACCTGCGTCCCCGCATTTGCGCCCCTTTTGATGCGAAATTTCATGCCGTCCGAGAGACGCTCGGCACAGGCGCGGTTGTTTACCGCATCACCATTCCTTGAATGTAATTCATCTGCAGGTAACTCGCATCAGGCATGGTGCGCGGCCTCACATGAGCGGAGTTTCAAGGAATGGGACACGCGCCATCGATTGATGCAAAGATTTCTTCCCAAATTTCTGCTCAGACGACCTCCCAAAGAACGTCCAAAGACCATTCGCCGAGCCGCGAGCGAACCAGCAAAAGCCTGATCACTCATATCATCGAGGCTTTGCACCACGCGCGGCGGCTGCAGGCGAAACGAAATCTGCACCAGTACCGTCACCTGCTCGGCACCCCCGCCCAACGGGCCGTCCGCGAACCGCATGCCTCTTCCGGACATCGGCGCCATGGCATCGAATGAAGGGCTGGTTGCCCG
>NZ_JAFATE010000441.1 GCF_019244115.1 Bradyrhizobium sp. | reverse complement strand
CCACCCAGATCGAGAGCCGCCTGAAGCGGATTCTCCGCTAAAGCGCGATGAAGTTAAGTTGAATCGAATGCACCCGCGAGCACGCTCTTCTCCCCTCCCCCTTGCGGGGAGGGGTCGGGGGCGGGGGTCCCCGGATTCAGTTGATCGTGTGGTACCCCCCTCCCCGGCCCTGCCCCGCAAGGGAGGAGGGAGCGCACCTCCGATGCGGCACCAATCGAACCTCATTTCATCGTGCTCCAGCGCTGATCCCAAGGCGAGCAGTCCGGACCGGATTTCATGACGACATCATCCACGCTCGCGCGGGCATCGGATCGGGCCAAGCCACATCGCGCGCGATTGTGGCGCCTGCTCGATCCCGACGAGGCGACGCTCGCCGTTCTGCTGCTTGCGCCGGCGGCCATTCTGCTCGCCGTGGTGATCGGCTATCCCGTCCTAAAACTGATCTATACGAGCTTCCTCGACCTGTCGCTGACTTCGGGAATGCCGGCGCGCTTTGCCGGGCTCGCCAATTTCCGGGCGATGATCGAGGATCCGGTGTTCTGGCAGGCGACCGGAAACACCATCCTCATCACGCTGATCACCGTTCCCGGCGCGCTGGTGGTCGGGCTCGCGCTGGCGCTGCTCGCCAACCTGCCCTTCCGGATGCGCTGGCCGGTGCGGCTATCGCTGCTGATTCCCTGGGCGCTGCCGCTGTCCTTCGCCGGCCTGATCTTCGCCTGGTTCTTTCATTCCGAATACGGCATCGTCAACGACGTGCTGCGCAGGATCGGTCTCTCCGGCGTGATCTGGTTCAATTCGTCGCCGCTCGCCTTTGCCGCGATCTGCATCGCCATCACCTGGAAGGCATCGTCATTCATGGCGATGATCATTCTCGCCGGCCTGCAGACCATTCCGAGGTCGCTCTATGAGGCGGCGGATGTCGACGGGGCCGGGCCGGTGCGAAAGTTTTTCGAGATCACGCTGCCACTGCTGAGGCCGACGATCGCGGTGGCGCTGATCTTCCGGACCATCACCGCGCTGCAGACTTTTGACATCCCCTACATGATGACGGGCGGCGGCCCGGGCACGTCGACGGCGACGCTGGCCATGTATATCCATCAGAACACCGTCTCGTTTCTCGATCTCGGCTATGGTTCGGCGCTCGCGGTGGTCATGTTCATCATCTCCATGGCCGCGACTGCCCTCTATCTGCGCATGATGCGCGGCGGCGAGGGCATCGCATGACCGCGGCGACCGTTTCGACGACCGGATCGCTGCTGTCGGGCAAGCCGCTGCGCGCGCTGGCGGCGCTGATCCTCATCGTCAACGGGCTGTTTCCGGCGCTGTGGATTCTTCTCACCTCGTTCAAGACCGAGGCGGAGCTCACGCAAAAGCCAATCACCTGGCTGCCGCACGCGCCGACGCTGCGGAACTATCTTCAGGCGTTCTCCGATCAGCCGCTGCTCACCTTCCTGTTCAACAGTTTCATGGTCGCGCTGCTGTCGACTATCCTGACGCTCTTCATCTCCGTTCTGGCCGCCTATGCGCTGGCGCGGCTGAATCTGCGCTTTCGCGACCTGATCATGTCGCTGATCATCGCGGTCTCGACCTTTCCGCTGGTTACGCTGCTGGTGCCGCTGTTCGAGACGATGCGGGCGCTCGGCCTGCTCAACACCTGGACGGCGCTGATCCTGCCTTACACGGTGCTGAGCCTGCCGGTCTGCACGCTGGTGCTGACGTCGTTCTTCGAGAGCATTCCGCGCGACCTGGAAAATGCCGCCATGGTCGACGGCTGCACGCGCCTTGGCGCGCTGTTCAGGATTGTGGTGCCGTTGTCAGCGCCGGGCCTGTTCACGGCCGGCATTCTCGCTTTCGTCAATTCCTGGGACGAGTTTCTGCTGGCCCTGTCGTTCAATTCCAATCCGGCGCTGCGCACGCTTCCGGTTGGTATCCAGCTCTACCAGGGCGAATTTGCCTTCCCCTGGCCGGTGATATCAGCCGCGCTGGTCGTCGGCATCGTGCCGGTCGCGATCCTGATCGTGATCTTCCAGGAACGCGTGGTCTCCGGCTTGACGGCCGGCGGCCTGAAGGGCTGAAGGTTTGAGCAAAGGCAAAGGTTGTTTCGCAATGACAGACTACGAGTCCGTTCGTTACGCCTCGCTGGCCGGCCGCAACGTGCTGATCACCGGCGGGGCCTCGGGCATCGGCGCCGAGATGGTCAAGGCGTTCGCGTCCCAGGAATCGACCGTATCGTTCCTCGACATCGACGCGCAGGCGGGCGCGGCGACGGCGGCGGCGACAGGCGCGGAGTTCATCCATTGCGACCTGACCGACATCGCCGCCCTGCGCAGCGCGGTTGCGCGCGTCGAAGACGAGCGAGGCCCCGTCGCGGTGCTGGTCAACAATGCGGCCCGCGATGACCGCCATGCCATGGCCGAGGTCGAGGTGGAGGCCTGGCGGCGCACGCTGGCGCTCAACCTCGATCACCAGTTCTTCGCGAGTCAGGCAGTGAGCAAAAGAATGTCTGGGGCGGGTCGAGGATCGATCATCATGTTCGGCTCGGTCTCCTGGATGCGCGGCATACCGGGCATGGTCGGTTATACGGCGGCCAAGGCCGCCATCAACGGCATGACCAAGACGCTGGCCCGTGAGCTCGGCCCGGGGGGCATCCGCGTCAATTGCATCGTGCCCGGGGCAATCGTCACCGAGCGCCAGCAGCGCCTTTGGGCGACGCCCGAGAGCAATCAGCGGTTCATCGATAACCAGGCGCTCAAATTCCGGCTCGATGGCTCGCACGTGGCGCGCGTCGCGCTGTTCCTCGGCTCCGACGAGAGTTCTGGCTGCACCGGGGCGAACTTTGTCGTCGACGCCGGCCTGACATGAGAACCGATAAATGGACATGAAACTCGAAGCCACCGAAGCGGGCTTCACCCTCTCCCTGAACGGCCGGCCGATCCTTAAGCACAGCGCCGCGAACCCGTGCATTTTCGTCGGACGCGGCAATGATCGCATCGAAATGCACCGCGGTCGTTTTGAGATCGAGGACCGCCTCGTCGAGCGCTGTCCGCTTGGTCACGCCGAGATCGACGGTGAGCGCATCATGCTCGCGCCAGGCAAGGGACAGGTGCCGCGGCTGATGCTCACCCTCGAGAAGAATGCGATCGCGTTGCAGGCGACGGATTCGTCCATCAACCGGCTCTGGATCCGAATCGCGGCCGATCCGGATGAGCACGTCTGGGGCGGCGGCGAGCAGTTTTCCTATTTCGACCTGCGCGGCCGGCGGTTTCCACTGTGGAGCTCCGAGCCCGGCGTCGGGCGCGACAAGATGACGGAGATCACATTCAAGGCGGACAAGACCGACAAGGCGGGCGGCGACTATTATCAGACCTACTATCCGCAGCCGACCTATCTGTCCTCGGCGCGTTATGCGCTTCACGTCGCAACGTCGGCTTATTGCGCCTTCGATTTCCGCGACGACGCCTTTCACGAGATCGAGGCCTGGGCCGTTCCGGAGCGCATCGAGCTGTTTGCCGCAGCATCGTTCCTCGAACTGGTCGAGATGCTGTCGGGTCGCTTCGGGCGCCAGCCGCCGCTGCCGGAATGGATCTATGGCGGTGCGATCATCGGATTGAAGGACGGAGCCAATTCGTTCGAGCGGCTCGAGCGGATGCGCGCCGCCGGCGTCAAGGTCGCCGGCCTCTGGTGCGAGGACTGGGTCGGAGTCCGGCCGACCGC
>NZ_JAFATE010000337.1 GCF_019244115.1 Bradyrhizobium sp. | reverse complement strand
TCCTGCATCACATGCTGCACGACCGGCAACGTCGCCGCGACTTCCTCGTCCGGCACCTCAAAGATCAGTTCGTCGTGCACCTGCAGCAGCATCTGCGCCGACAGCTTTTTCGCGGCCAGCGCGTCCTCGACCCGGGTCATGGCGCGTCGGATGATGTCCGCCGCAGTCCCCTGCAGTCGCGCATTAATTGCGGCGCGCTCGTTGAAGGCGCGATGCGAGGCGTTGCTGGCCTTGATCTCGGGGTAGTGGCACTTCCGTCCGAACAGCGTGGTGACGTAACCGTTCTTGCGACAGAACTCCTTGGTCTCGTCCATGTAGGCGCGGATGCCCGGAAACCGCTCAAAATACTTCTTGATGTAGGCGGAGGCCTCTTCGCGGGCGATGCCGAGCTGGTTGGCGAGCCCGAACGCCGAGATGCCGTAGATGATGCCAAAGTTGATCGCCTTGGCGCGGCGCCGCACCTCGCTCGGCATGTCCTTGATCGGCACGCCGAACATTTCAGAGGCGGTCATCGCGTGGATGTCGAGCCCGTCGCGAAACGCCTGTTTCAGGACGGGAATGTCGGCGATCTCGGCGAGCAGGCGGAGCTCGATCTGCGAATAGTCCGCCGACACCAGCTTGTGGCCTGGTGTCGCGACAAAGGCGCGGCGGATCTTTCGCCCATCCTCAGTGCGGATCGGAATGTTCTGCAGGTTGGGCTCGTTCGACGACAGCCGCCCCGTCGTGGTCGCCGCCAGCGCGTAGGTGGTGTGTACGCGGTGGGTGTGCGGATTCACATAGGTCGGCAGCGCGTCGGTGTAAGTCGATTTCAATTTCGAGACCTGCCGCCATTCGAGAATTTTTCGCGGCAGTTCGTGGCCCTGCTCGGCGAGATCGTCGAGCACCTGCGCCGAAGTCGACCAGGCGCCAGTCTTGGTCTTGGTCCCGCCGGGCAGGCCCATCTTGCCAAAAATGATGTCGCCGATCTGCTTTGGGCTGCCGACATTGATCGGTTCGCCCGCGATCTCCTGGATCTCGGCTTCCACCCGCGCCGCGGTCTGGGCGAAATCGCCCGACAGCCGCGACAGCACTTGGCGGTCGATCGAGATGCCGCGGCGTTCCATGCGCGCCAGTACCGAGACAAGCGGCCGCTCCAGCGTCTCATAGACGGTCAGCATGTGCTCGGCGACGAGCCGCGGCTTGAAGATGCGCCACAGCCTCAATGTCACGTCGGCGTCCTCGGCCGAATAGGCGGTCGCGCGGTCAATCGGAACCTGCGCGAAGGTGAGCTTGTTCTTGCCGCTGCCGATGATCTCGCCGTCGCTGAGGACGGCGTGTCCAAGCCAGCGCTCGGTGAGGTTTTCGAGCCCGTGCGCGTTGCGCCCGGCATCGAGCGCGTAACTCATCAGCTGGACATCATCTGTGTTGCGCAAGGTGATGCCGGCCTGCGCGAGCATCACGGCGGCGAATTTGATGTTGAAGCCGATCTTCAGGATGCCCAGGGATTCCAGATACGGCCGCAGAGCGTCGCGCGCGTCGCTTTCCGTCACCTGGTCCGGCGCGAGACCCGCGTCGAACAGTCCGCCGCCGTCGCCGGCCTGGCGGTGGCTGAGCGGGATGTAGCAGGCATCGTTCGGCCCGAGCGCAAGCGCGATGCCGCACAGCTCCGCCTGCATCGGGTCGATCGATGACGCTTTCGCCTCGATCGCGACATGCCCGACATCATGGATGCGGGCGAGCCAGGCCTCGAGCTGGTCGCGGCTGCGGATGGTCTGGTACTTGCCGCGGTCGACCGGCAGTTTTTTCGCAGCATCCGCCCGTTCAGTCGCGAGCGCGATCGGCGCGCCCTTGAGGCTGGCGGCTTTGTCGGATCGGCTGTCGCCGGGCTTGCTCGGTGCGCCCCCTCCCCCCTTGAGGGTTGGGGAGGGGGGTAAACCTGAGGTACCGCGGTCCTGTGACCCCCCTCCCTGACCCTCGGGGGAGGGAACGGTGGCGGCGGAGAATGCTTGGCCCTTCGTCGAGACCGCCGCCTCGATATTGGCCGGATCAACTTGAGAAAACTCGGCGACGCGGCGAGTCAGCGAGGAAAACTCCATCGCCTTCAAAAAGGCGATCAGCTTGCGCGCATCGGGCTCCTGCACGAGGAGATCGTCGAGCGGCACCTCGAGCTCGACCTTGTCATCCAGCAGAACGAGCTGCCGCGAGATCCGCGCCTTTTCCGCATTCTCGATCAGCGCCTCGCGCCGCTTCGGCTGCTTGATCTCGGTGGCGCGGAACAGCAGCTGATCGAGGTCGCCATATTCGACGATCAGCTGCGCCGCGGTCTTGATGCCGATGCCGGGGACGCCCGGCACGTTGTCGGTGGAGTCGCCGGCCAGCGCCTGCACCTCGACCACCTTCGCCGGCGGCACGCCGAATTTTTCGATCACCTCGGCAACGCCGATGCGCTTGTCCTTCATGGTGTCGAACATGGTCACCTTGTCGGTGACGAGCTGCATCAGGTCCTTGTCCGACGAGACGATGGTGGTGGCTGCGCCGCGCTCGCAGGCAAGCCTGGCATAGGTCGCGATCAGGTCGTCGGCCTCAAAACCGTTCTGCTCCAGGCAGGGCAGATCGAAGGCGCGCACCGCCTCGCGGATCAGCGCGAATTGCGGGATCAGATCGTCCGGCGCCGGCGGCCGGTGCGCCTTGTAGTCGGGATAGATCTTGTTGCGAAATGTGACCTCGGACTTGTCGAAGACGATGGCCAGATGCGTCGGCTTGTCGCTCTCCGGCATGTCGCGCAAGAGCTTCCACAGCATGTTGCAGAAGCCGAGCACCGCGTTGACCTGCAACCCGTCGGACTTGCGGTTGAGCGGCGGCAGCGCGTGATAGGCGCGGAAGATGTAGGAGGAACCGTCGACCAGGAAGACGTGGTCGCCTGCGCCTGCGGCCTTCGCGGCAACAGGTTTGGGGGCGGTTTTCTGGGGGGCTTTTGGCATGGCCGCAATCTAAGAACTTTTGCGGCAAAAGACAGCCTCGAAGGCGCGATTTTTGGGGCTTGCTGTCGCGCTATCCACGCTGTCATCGGCTGTCAGCGGGTCGGGCGCGCAATGCTTAGGACCATACGGCAATATCGAAGAC
>NZ_JAFATE010000311.1 GCF_019244115.1 Bradyrhizobium sp. | reverse complement strand
GACCAGTTCCTTGCCGGTGCCCGACTCGCCCGAAATCATCACCGTGAGGTCGGTCTGCATCAGCCGCGCGAGCAGACGGTAGATCTCCTGCATCGCGGGCGAGCGGCCGACGAGCGGGATCGATTCGAACTCGGCATCGTCGGCCGTCGCAGCCGAGCGCTCCTTCGGCTCGGCCAGCGCGCGGCCGACGATCGCGATCAGCTCCTTCAGGTCGAACGGCTTCGGCAGATATTCGTAGGCCCCGCGCTCGGAGGCGCGGATCGCGGTCATGAAGGTGTTTTGCGCGCTCATCACGATGACCGGCAGGTTCGGCCGCATCTTCTTGATGCGCGGCAACAGGTCGAAGGCATTCTCGTCCGGCATCACCACGTCGGTGATCACGAGGTCGCCCTCGCCCTGGCTGACCCAGCGCCACAGCGTCGCTGCGTTGCCGGTGAGCCGCACTTCGTATCCGGCCCGCGACAGCGCCTGGTTCAAAACCGTCCGGATGGCCGTATCGTCGTCAGCGACGAGAATGCTACCTGATGCAGGCATTGCTGTTCCTCATTTTGCGTCCTGTGAGGCATGCAACGGCGTCCCGGCAACGTCATCGCGACTGCTCTGATCGTGGTCTTTCTGGTCTTTGGGGCTGGAGTACATCGGCAGCAGCACGCGAAAGGTGGTCTTGCGCGGCTGCGATTCGCATTCGATGATCCCGCCATGATCGCCAACGATCTTGGCGACCAATGCAAGGCCGAGGCCACTTCCCGTGGGCTTGGTGGTGACGAAGGGGTCGAACAGGTTCGGCATCAGGTCCTCGGGCACGCCCGGACCGTTGTCCTTGACGCAGAACTCCAGCGGCAGCGACACCCGCGACTTCTTGCCCGGCACCGACAGCCGCACGCCCGGCCGGAAGGCGGTCGTGAGCTGGATTTCCGCGTCGGCGCCGAGATCGACGACCGCTTCGGCGGCGTTCTTCACCAGGTTCAAGAATACCTGGATCAGCTGATCCTGGTTGGCGAGCACGGGGGGTAGCGAGGGATCGTAGTCCTCGACGAAACGGATGTTGCGGGCAAAACCCGACTGCGCCAGCCTTTTGACGTGATCGAACACCGAATGGATGTTCACCGGCCCGCGCGCGACGGGGCGGTCGTCGCCGAAGACTTCCATGCGGTCGACCAGGGTCACGATGCGGTCGGCCTCGTCGCAGATCAGCCGCGTCAGCATGCGGTCCTCGGGCGAGGCCGCCTGCTCCAGGAGCTGCGCGGCGCCGCGGATGCCCGACAGCGGATTCTTGATCTCATGCGCGAGCATGGCGGCGAGCGCGATCACCGAGCGCGCAGCGCTGCGATGGGTGAGCTGCCGGTCCATCTTGTCGGCGATAGTGCGCTCCTGCAGCATCACGACGATGTGGCCCGGCCGCTCCGACACCGGCGCGACATGCAGATCAACCTGGCGGTCGCCCCCGATCCGCGGCGTGCCCAGATCGACCTTGTACTCGTTGACCGGCGCGTTACTCGATCGCACCTGGTCGATCAGGGCCAGGAGCGGGCTGCCGAACGGCACGAGCTCCTTCAGGAGCTGGCGCTGCAGGAACTGGGTCGACACATCGAAGAAGGATTCCGCGGCCATGTTGGCATCGACGATCTTTCCGTCGGGGCCGATCAGGAGAACCGGATTGGGCAGTGCGTTGAGGATGGCGTCGCTGTGGTCGGAGGTGACAGCTTTGCGATGGTCCGCGGCGAGCTTCATGCGGCGGCGCTCCACGAGAACGCGTCGAAGGCCTCGGTGAGCCCCTGGTGCACCCGCGCCGGATCCTCAGATGTCAGGATGGTCTGCCGCCAGGCTTTTAGCGTCGGCCCCGGCGCACGGGCACAGTGGGCGGCGACATCCAATGCCCAGCCGAGATGCTTGCGGGCATGGCGCAGGCCGACGCGCACGCCATACAGGCTGCAGAGCTCGTCATAGAGGGTGCGGATCAGCGTGAGCTGCTGGGCCAGCGGCGGCGCCGTCTCGGCCGCGCCCCCGTCGAGCCGACGGCCGATCTGGCCGGGCAGCCAGGGTTTGCCCTGCGCGCCGCGTCCGATCATCACGGCGTCCGCGCCGGAGGCGCCGAGCGCTGTGATCGCCTCGTCATACGAGGTGATGTCGCCGTTGACGACGAGCGGAACAGAGATCGCGTCCTTGACGGCCCGCACGGCGCTCCAGTCGGCGCGGCCCTTGTAAAACTGGCAGCGTGTGCGGCCATGCACCGTGATCATCTGCACGCCGGCCTGTTCCGCCCGCCGCGCGAGTTCGGGCGCGTTGCGGGTCGCATCATCCCAGCCGAGCCGCATTTTCAGGGTCACCGGCACCTTGACCGCCGCAATCGTTGCCTCGATCAGGTTCGTGGCATGGTCGAGATCGCGCATCAGCGCGGAACCGGATTGGCCCCCCGTCACATGCCGTGCCGGACAGCCCATGTTGATATCGATGATGTCGGCGCCAGCGGCCTCGGCGACCCGTGCGCCCTCGCCCATCCACCGAGCCTCGCGGCCCGCGAGCTGCACCACATGCGGCCCGATGCCGGTCGCTTCGCAGCGAAGGCGCGAAATTGGCCGCCCCTGCACCAGATCGTCGCTCGCCGTCATTTCGGAGACGACCAGGCCTGCGCCGAGGGCGACTGCAAGACGGCGGAACGGCGCGTCCGTCACGCCCGACATCGGTGCCAGAATTGCCCGGCATCCGATCTGAATCGGGCCGATTTTCAAAGGATTACGGCCATCCCTTGCCAGTTCGGTAACGGACATGCAGCTAGCCCGACGAATCCTTTTTTGTGCGTACCGGTCTCACCATCATCACCTTTCGCACAAATGTTGGGCAAAAACAACTCATGCCTACACATTAGCCATTCCCCAGAATCTTGCAAGTGCAGTGCAGCAATATGCTTACTTGCCGTTCACAGCGGTTCACCCCCGTTCCCCGGACATGCTAAGGGGCTGCGCGCATCCTCAGGATGCGGTCAATTCCCCTCTCATAAGTTGTTGATTGCAATGTCCAGACCACAGCGGACCGCTGCCATTCTCGTTGCTGCCGGGCGCGGGCTTCGCGCCGGCGGCGGCGGCCCAAAGCAATATCGCGAGATCGGCGGCCAGACCGTGATCTTCCGGGCGATGGCGCCGTTCAGCAATCATCCACAGCTATCTCACGTGCAACCCGTGCTGCATCTCGACGACCTCGCGATGTTCTCCACGGCGGTCAGGGGTCTTCGCCACGAGCCGCCCGCCGGGGGCGGCGCCACGCGCCAGCAGTCGGTATGCGCAGGGCTGGAGGCGCTCAACGCGCACAAGCCTGACATCGTGCTGATCCATGACGCCGCGCGGCCCTTTGTCTCAAGCGAGGTGATATCGCGCGCGATCGAGGCCGCATCGCGCAGCGGGGCCGCGATCCCGGTCGTGCCCGTCACCGATACCGTCAAGCTGGTCGACGCCTCGGGGCACATCGAAGCAACTCCCGACCGCGCACGGCTGCGCATCGCGCAGACGCCGCAGGCCTTTCGCTTTGACGTCATCCTTGACGCGCATCGGCGCGCCGCGCGCGAGGGCCGCGCGGATTTCACAGATGATGCGGCGCTGGCCGAATGGGCAGGATTGACGGTGGCAACCTTTGAGGGCGATGTTGCCAACATGAAGATGACGACTCCCGAAGATTTTTTGCGCGAGGAGGCGCGCCTCGCAAGCCAGCTCGGCGACATCAGGATCGGAACGGGCTATGACGTGCATGCCTTCGGCGCGGGCGACCATGTGATGATCTGCGGCGTCAAGGTGCCGCACAGCAAAGGCTTTCTCGCCCATTCGGACGGCGATGTCGGCCTGCATGCCCTCGTCGACGCCATTTTGGGGGCGCTCGCCGATGGCGACATCGGCTCGCATTTTCCGCCCTCGGACCCACAATGGAAGGGCGCCTCCTCCGATCGCTTTTTGAAATATGCCGTCGATCGCGTCGCCGCGCACGGCGGGCGGATCGCCAATATCGAGGTGACGATGATCTGCGAGCGGCCGAAGATCGGTCCTCTGCGCGATGTCATGCGCGCACGCATCGCGGAAATCTCCGGCGTCGACATCTCGCGCGTCGCGGTGAAGGCGACGACGAGCGAACGGCTCGGCTTCACCGGGAGAGAGGAAGGGATCGCGGCGACCGCGAGCGCCACCATCCGCCTGCCGTGGAACGACAAAGCCGGGAGTCTCTGACATGACCGGCAGCGACGCTCGCTCTCTTGCCCGCTCGCTGCTCGATCTCTGCCGGATGCGCAAGCTGACCATTGCGACCGCAGAATCCTGCACCGGCGGGCTCGTCGCCGGCGCGCTGACCGACATTCCCGGCTCCTCCGACGTGATCGACCGCGGGTTTGTCACCTATTCCAACGAAGCCAAGCGCGCGATGCTCGGGGTGAAAGCCTCGACCTTAGAGGCGTTTGGCGCCGTCTCCGGGGAGACCGCAACTCAGATGGCCGTGGGCGCGCTGGAGCGTGCCGACGCTGATCTTGCGGTCGCCATCACCGGCATCGCCGGCCCCGGCGGCGCCACGCCGGGCAAGCCGGTCGGCCTCGTGCATTTCGCTGCCGCCGCGCGCGACGGCCGCATCATCCACCGCGAGATGCGCTTTGGCGCGATCGGTCGTACCGCCGTCCGCGAGCGCAGCGTGGTCGAAGCCCTGAAGATGCTGATGGAACTCGCGCGCGGCCCGCAGGTCGCAAAGCCTCGCCTCGCCGCCGCGGCCCGGCTCCGCCCGCGCGCCACCCGCACCCCGCGCGGCCATGCCGTGAAGCGACGGCCGCGGCCTCCGACACGGGGGTGAATCCGCGGCGGCGCTGCGTTCCGCCAGCGATCCCGGAATGACAGTGGAACTGGCGCAGCCGTCACCATCCTACGCTTGCGCCGCCGCCTGCCGCGCTTCGATGAAGGGGGCGCGGTCGAAGATGATGCGGCATGCGCTGATCTTGCCGTTCTTCACGATGAGATGCTCCGCGGCCGGCGCGCTCTTCACGGGAAACGTTTCGGTGTCGTACATGACCAGCGCCGTCGTGTCGTCGCCGAACCCGGCAATCAGCCTGGCGCCGGTGAGCATCTTCATGAAGCCGGCCCAGAACTCGCGAAAGGCGGGCGCCCCCTCGATACGGCCGGACGGCGCATTGCAGACGATGTCGTCGGCGACATGGCTCATCAGTCTATCGATGTCCTTCTTGCTCCACGCGTCGTAATAGGCCAGCGCGGTTTCCAGCGCCGCGGGGCGGCCACTCACCTTGTTATCGCTCATTGAGACCTCGTTCTGCTCGGTTGAAAGCGAGATCGGCTTAAGCGGGGCCTGCTGACAGCGTCGTGTCAGGAGCGTGTCATGCCGGCGCCGGCTTCGGCCGGCCGTAGATCGCGTCCGCGCGCTTCTCGAAGGCGGCGGAAAATCGCGCGAATGCGGCGTCGAACATCGAGCCCATCAGCATGGCCAGCATGCGGCTCTTGAATTCATAGGATATGAAAAAGGTGACGTCGCAGACGGCCTCGCCCTTCGGCTCGAACGTCCAGCGGTTCTCGAGGTTTGAAAACGGGCCCCGGAGATATTCGACCAAAATTTTCAGATTGGCGCGGTCGAGCGTGACGCGGCTGGTGAACGTCTCCTTGACCAGCTTGAACGACACCGTCATGTCGGCGATGACGATTTCGGTCCCGTCAGCCTTCGGCGTGCGCTGGCGGACGCTCAGCGCGTGGCACAGCGGCACGAATTCCGGGTAGCGCTCGACATCGGCGACGAGGTCGAACATCCGCTGGGCGCCGTGCGGGACGCGCCGCTTGTTGGAAAACCGGGGCATATCGGTTCAGCGCGACAGGGCTTCGCGCGCTGCCCTGAGTTTCTTGAAATCGTCGCCGGCATGATGCGACGATCGCGTCAGGGGCGAGGCCGACACCATCAGAAAACCTTTGGCATAGGCGGTCGTCTCGTAGCCGGAAAACTCGTCGGGCGTGACGTAGCGCATCACGGCATGGTGTTTGCGGGTCGGCTGCAGATATTGCCCAATGGTCAGGAAATCGACCTCCGCCGACCGCAGATCGTCCATCACCTGCAACACCTCGTGGCGCTCTTCGCCGAGGCCGACCATGATGCCCGACTTGGTGAAGATGGTCGGGTCCATCTCCTTGACTCGCTGCAAGAGCCTGATCGAATGAAAGTAGCGCGCGCCGGGCCGCACGCTCAAATACCGCGACGGCACGGTTTCCAAATTGTGGTTGAAGACGTCGGGCTTGGCCGCGACCACCATCTCGAGCGCGCCATCCTTGCGCAGGAAATCGGGCGTGAGGATCTCGATGGTCGTGTTCGGGCAGCGGGCGCGGATGGCGCGGACGGTCTTTGCAAAATGCTCCGCGCCGCCGTCGGCGAGGTCATCGCGGTCGACCGAGGTGACGACGACATGGCTGAGCCCGAGCTTGAATGTCGCTTCGGCGACATGCTCCGGCTCGCTCAGATCGAGCGCGCCCGG
>NZ_JAFATE010000252.1 GCF_019244115.1 Bradyrhizobium sp. | reverse complement strand
CTGATCGATGCGGCGCGCGTCGACGGGCTCGGGCATTTCCGCATCTTCTTCCACATAAAGCTGCCGCTGGTGCTGCCGACCATCAGCCTGGTCTCGGTCTTGACCTTCGTTGCCAATTTCAACGCCTTCGACCTGATCTACTCGGTCAAGGGCGCGCTCGCCGGGCCGAATTTCGCGAGCGACATTCTCGGCACCTTCTTCTACCGCACATTTTTCGGCAACCAGCTGCAGCTCGGCAACCCGACCATGGGGTCCGCAGTCGCAACCGTGATGTTCTTCATCATCCTGGTCGGCGTGTGCTTCTATCTCTTCCTCGTGCAGCGGCGCATCCGCCGCTTCGCCTTCTGACGGAGGGGCCCATGACGATCGAACAGCGTGCTCGCAGTGCCGGCGTCCACCTGGTCCTGCTTGCCTACAGCGCGCTCGCTATTGGGCCGATTTTGCTCGTCGTGATGAACTCGTTCAAGGCGCGCAGCGCGATTTTTGGCGCGCCGCTCGCCCCGCCTGACGCTTCAACCTTCAGCCTGATCGGCTACGACAAGGTTTTGCGTTCCTCCAACATCCTGACCTACTATTCGAACTCGCTGATCGTGACCCTGGTCAGCATGGCGCTGGTGTTGCTGTTCGGCGCGATGGCGGCCTGGGCGCTGACCGAATATCGTTTCCGCGGTTCGACGCTGCTCGGGCTGTTCCTGTCGATCGGCATCATGGTGCCGATCCGGCTCGGCTCCGTCGCGATCCTGAACATGATGCGCTCGGCCGGCCTCAACGACACGCTGACGGCCCTGATCCTGGTCTATGTGGCGCAGGGCCTGCCGATGTCGATCTTCATTCTGAGCGAGTTCATCCAGCAGATCCCGCGCGACCTGCGCGACGCCGCGCGCTGCGACGGCGTGCCGGAAACCCGCATCTTCCTCGAAGTGATCGCGCCGCTGCTGCGACCGGCCATCGCCACCGTCGCCGTCTTCACCATCGTGCCGATCTGGAACGACCTCTGGTTTCCGCTGATCCTGACCTCGAGCGACAAGACCCACACCGTCACGCTCGGCGTCCAGCAGTTTCTGGGCCAGTACATCACCGACTGGAATTCCGTGCTCGCCGCACTCTCGATGGCGATCCTGCCGGTGGTCATGATCTACATCATCCTCTCGCGCCAGCTCATCGCCGGCCTCACCTCCGGCGCGGTCAAATAGGTTTTTGGGATGTCCAATCTCCGCATCGATCACCTCTACAAGCGCTACGGCGCGGCGACGGTGCTCGACGACATCAACCTCGGCATCGAGACCGGCGAGTTCGTCGTCCTGGTCGGGCCGTCCGGCTGCGGCAAGTCGACACTGCTGCGCATGATCGCGGGGCTCGACGGCGCTTCGGGTGGCGACATCCATATCGCCGGAAAGCTCGTCAACAATCTCGCTCCCGCCGCGCGCGGCATTGCGATGGTGTTCCAGTCCTACGCGCTCTACCCGCACATGAACGTGCGCAAGAACATGACGTTCGGCTTAAAATTCACCGGCGTCGCGCCGGCCGAGCGCGAGAAGCGCGTCGCGGAGGCCGCGCGCATGCTGCGGCTGGAGGAGCTGCTCGAACGTTATCCCCGCGATCTCTCCGGCGGCCAGCGCCAGCGCGTCGCGATCGGCCGCGCCATCGTGCGCGAGCCCGCCGTCTTCCTGTTCGACGAGCCGCTCTCCAATCTCGATGCTGCCCTACGGGTCTCGACCCGGGTCGAGATCGCCAACCTGCACCGTCTCTTGAAAGCGACAATCGTCTATGTGACCCACGACCAGGTCGAGGCGATGACGCTGGCCGACCGCATCGTGGTGATGAACAAGGGCCGCATCGAGCAGGTCGGCAAGCCGCTTGATCTCTATTACGCGCCCGCCAATCTATTCGTCGCCGGCTTCATCGGCTCGCCTGCGATGAACTTTTTTGCGGCGAAGGTCGAAAGCGTTGCCGGCGGACGCGCGCGCGTGACCGGCGCCGGCTTTCGCAGCTTCGACTTGCCGGCGGCGTCTCTCAACGTTGGCGACACACTGACGATCGGCGTGCGCCCGGAGCATCTGTCGCGCGGAACGAATGGCGCCTTCGCCGTCGAAGGTATCGTCGAACTGGTCGAACGGCTCGGCGAGGCCTCGTTCGCCCATATCCGTCGCCCCGACGACAAGCTCTTCGTCGCCGAGGTGCGCGGCCGCGAAGCGCCTGCCGTGGGCGAGAAGACGACACTCGTGGCAGCAGCGCAGGACGTGCAGGTCTTCGACGCCGCGGGTCTGCGAATATCAATATAGGAAAGTTGCACACCAACCGCCCAATGAGGCCTCGTTGTGCCCGGCCTTGTGCCGGGCAACCACGTCTTACTTTTCAGTGCTTCAAAGACGTGGATGGCCGGGACAAGCCCGGCCATGACGAGATGGAAAGGTCAGTGCCAGCGTCCGCCCCTATTAAACGATTCCGGCCGATGTGCCGGCAGCCGCGGGACGCTCCTTGGTCTTTTGCGCGCGATAACCGGAGGCGCGGTAGGCGGCGATCGGCGCGATGGCACCGCCGGCGCGCTGACGGGCGACGGCGAGCAGCGGCGAGACGTCGGTCGTGAACGCGCGCTTCAGTTCGAGATGGGCGCCGAGCGCATCATTCGCCTCCTGCGCTGCTTCGAGCGCGGCGCGATCGACCACCAGCGCCTGCGCATAGGCGCGCTGCAATTCGATCGCCGACTGCATCAGACTCTCGATCGGGTCGGTCACGTTATGCGACTGGTCGATCATGTAGGCCGGCGCAAAACCCTCGGCCCTGCGGCGCTCGGCGTCTACAAGCTCGTTGAAGACCAGGAACAGGCGGAACGGTTCGACCGAGCCGCTGTCGAGATCGTCGTCGCCATATTTCGAATCGTTGAAATGGAAACCCGCGAGCTTCTTGAAGCGGATCAGCCTCGCGACGATCTGTTCGATATTCACGTTCGGCGCATGATGTCCGAGATCGACCAGGCAATACGCCTTGGGCCCGAGTTCCTGCGCGACAGCAAAACTCGTGCCCCAGTCCGAGATCACGGTCGAATAGAACGCCGGCTCGTAAAGCTTATGTTCGAGGAACACGCGCCAGTCGGCCGGTAGCGCCGCGACGATCGCGCGCATCGCATCGAGATAGCGATCCAGTGCCCTGGTCAAGTTGGATTGGCCGGCGAAGTTCGAACCATCGGCGATCCAGACGGTCAACGCTGTCGACCCGAGCTTTTGCCCGATCTCGATGCATTCGATATTGTGCGCGACCGCCTGGGCGCGCACACGCGCATCGGTATGCGACAGCGAGCCGAACTTGTAGGAGAACTCCTGCCCGGCCTGGTCCTGGAACGTGTTGGAATTGACCGCATCAAAGGCAAGCCCGTGTGCCCCGGCCTTTTCACATAGCGCCGCGTAGTCATCGACCTTGTCCCACGGAAAATGCGGCGAGATGGTCGGCGTGGCGCGGGCCAACTGCTGGATCACGCCGCAATCATCGACCTTCTCGAACACATTACGCGGCTCGCCCGGCCCCGGAAAACGCGCGAAGCGCGTGCCGCCGGTGCCAACGCCCCAGGTCGGAATCGCGACGCCAAAGCCCATGACCTTCTGCACCAGCGCGTCCGCGTCAATCCCAAGCCGCGCCAGCATACGCTTCAGCCCGTCATAGTCCTCAAGAGTCGCGGCTTCGAGCCGGGCGTTATGCTCGGCGATGAGATCGGGGCTGATCGCGAACGGCGTGCTCATCGGGTGAACGCCTGGGCGTTGCCGGCATCGACATTGAGAATGTTGCCGGTCGATTTGGCGGAAAGGTCGGACGCGAAAAAGTAGACGCCCTCGGCAATGTCCTCGGGAAAGACCGACAGCTTCAGCATCGAGCGCTGGCGGTAGACCTCTTCGAGTTGATCTTCCGAAACCTTGTTGGACGCGGCGCGCTGCCGGCGCCACTCGCCTTCCCAGATCTTTGAGCCGCGCAGCACCGCATCCGGATTGACCGTGTTGACGCGAATGCCATGCGCCGCGCCTTCCAGCGCCAGGCAGCGCGCGAGATGAATTTCCGAGGCCTTGGCGGCGCAATAGGCCGACGCACCGGCCGAGGCGGCAAGGCCGTTCTTCGAGGCGATGAAGATGATCGCACCGCCGATTTTCTGGCTCTGCATCAGGCGGAACGCCTCGCGCGACACCAGAAAATAGCCGGTTGCGAGAATATCCATGTTCTTCTGCCAAAGCCCGAGACTGGTATCCTCGACCGGGGAGGCCGAGGCGATGCCGGCATTGGAGACGACGATATCGATGCCGCCGAAGGCCCGCGCGGCCTCTTCGAACGAGGCGATCACCGCGGCTTCGTCGGTCACATCGACTTTCACGCCGATCGCCGCGTCGCGGCCATGGCTTTTCGTGATCGCAGTGACGCGCTCGCTCAGCGCGGTCTCGTCGATGTCGGCAATGACGAGGCAGGCGCCTTCGCCGAGCAGCCGCTGCGCGATCGCCCCGCCGATGCCGCCGGCACCGCCGGTCACATAGGCGATCCGCCCGGCCAGCGATTTGGGCCTGGGCATGCGCTGCAGCTTGGCCTCTTCGAGCAGCCAATATTCGATGTTGAAGGCCTCCTGCTCCGACAGGCCGACGTAGGCGCTGACGCCGGATGCGCCGCGCATCACATTGATCGCGTTGACGTAGAACTCGCCCGCGATACGTGCCGTCGCCTTGTCCTTGGCAAAGGTGAACATGCCGACCCCGGGCACGAGATACACGACCGCATTGGAGTCGCGCATAGCAGGCGAATCCGCATGCTTGCAGCGCTCGTAGTAAGCGGCGTAGTCGCGCCGATAGGCGGCGAGATGACCGTCAAGACCTGAGATCACCTCGTCCAGATTGTCGCGGCCCGGATCATAAGGCAGAACCAGCGGCCTGATCTTGGTGCGCAAAAAGTGATCGGGGCAGGAGGTGCCGAGCGGCGCCAATCTTGTGAGGGCGTTCGAGTTGACGAACTCCAGCACCTCCGGCGCGTCGCTGAAGTGGCCGATCTTGCGCTCGCTTTCGGAGATTTTCCCGCGGATCAGCGGCATAAGTTTTGCGGCGACGGCGCGGCGCTTGTCCACCGCGGCAGCCTGAACCCTGGCGCCGCCAAAGGACGGTTTTTTCTCATGCGCCGCAAGCCAGTCGGCAGCCTGCTGGATGACGCGCAGCGTCGTCTCGTAGCAGGCCTTTGACGTCTCGGCCCAGGTGAAGAGCCCATGCCCGCCGAGGACCACGCCGATGTAGTCGGGATGGCGCGCGGCCATCTCGCCGAGTTTCAGGCCGAGATCAAAGCCCGGCCGCTGCCACGGCAGGAAGCCGAGCCTGCCGCCGAATACTTCGCGGGTCAGGCGCTCTGCGTCTTCAGAGGCGGCAATCGCGATCACGGCGTCGGCATGGACGTGATCGACGTGGCGGTGCGGCACGAAGGCATGCAAGGGCGTATCGATCGAGGTCGCCCGCGGATTGAGGTCGAAGGTGCAGTGGTTGAACAGCGCGACCATCTCGTCCTCATGGGCGAGGCCCCGATAGAGGCCTTTCAGGCTGTCGAGCTTGTCGAGATAGAGCGTCGAAAACCCGTCGCGCTTCATCGAACCAATGTCGCCGCCAGAGCCCTTTACCCAGAGCACGCGCACCTGCTCGCCCGTCAGCGGATCCTGCGCCTCGACCTTGGCCGAGGTGTTGCCGCCGCCGAAATTGGTGATGCGGAGGTCCGCGCCGAGCAGGTTCGAGCGGTACAGCAGCTCGCCCGGCTCATCGAGGGAGGCGGCGATGGCGTCGTCCCAGAGATTCGGCACGGGGTCGTCGCGCAAAGGCTTGTCAGGCGAAGGCTTGGGCGCGGCCTCGCTCATGGGGCGTTCTCCCTGTGGCTTCATTTTCGGCAGCTTAAGTCAGCCATTCGATCATGGTCAATCAAAGATGCGCGGTCGTTGCGAGGCAATATGATTGATGCAGCGCGATATTGATCGATTTTGAAAGTTTGCAGTTGACCGAACTACGGGAGCGTGACCAATCTGGCGGCAAAGGGAGGACGAGGGACGTGCACGAGCGGGAACGCTGGCAGGTCATCAAGGCGCTGCTGCGCGAGCGGCCGCTGGTACGCATCGCGGACGCGTGCCGCGCGACCGGCGCCTCGGAAGCCTCGGTGCGGCGCGATTTTGCCAGCCTTGCCGAGCAGGGCGTCGCGATCCGTGTGCATGGCGGCCTCGAAGCTTTGCCCAACAACGCCGGCCCGCAAGCCGACGTGCTCTCGCTGGCGACCCGCTCTTTCGATGTCAGCCAGACGCTCAACATCGATGCCAAGCGCGCCATCGCGAAAGCGGCCGTCGCACTCTGCGCCGACGGCGAGACGATCATCGTCAATGGCGGCACCACCACCTACCAGATGAGTGATTTTCTGCGCGAGCGGCGGCTGAAGGTGTTGACCAATTCCTATCCGCTCGCCGAAGTGCTGATCCACAAGTCGAAATGCCGCGTCGCCCTGCCGGGCGGCGAGGTCTATCGCGAACAGGGCATGATCGTCTCGCCGTTCGAGGAGGACGCGATCCAGCATTATTCGGCGACGCGGATGTTCATGAGCGCAATCTCGATCGGTCCGCTCGGCGTGATCGAAGGCGATCCTCTGCTCGCCCGCGCCGAGTCCAAGCTCTTGAAGCGCGCGGACAAGCTGATCGTGCTCGCCGATGCCTCAAAATTCGTGTCGCGCGGCAGCCTCGTCGTGTGTCCGCTGTCGCGCATCCATACGCTGGTCACCGATTCCGACACGCCCGCCGCCGCGCTCGACATGCTGCGCGACAACGGCGTGCAGGTGGTCGTCGTCGACGCCGCAGCCGAAGCCAATGCGGCGGCATGATCATGACGAGCGCCCCGGCCCTGCATGACAAAGCCGCGCCTCCGATCCTCTCGGTGCGCGGAATCGAAAAATCCTTTCCTGGCGTGCGCGCGCTCTCCGGCGTGTCGTTCGACGTCGCCGAGGGCGAAGTCCACGCGCTTCTCGGCGAGAACGGCGCCGGCAAGTCGACCCTGATCAAGATCGTCTCCGGCGTGTTTCCGCCCGATGGCGGTGAGGTGATCGTCGACGGCAAGCCGGTCAGCCTCGCGCGGCCGGACGATGCGCGGCGCGCCGGCATCGCCACGATCTATCAGGAGCTCCTGCTGTTTCCGGAGCTGACCGTCGCCGAGAACATCTTCATGGGGCATGCGCCGCGCAAAGGTTTTGGCCGGCTCGACTGGCGCGCAATGCGCGAGAAGACCAGGGCGCTATTGGCCGCGCTCGAAATCCACGACCTGCAGGCCGACCGGATCGTCGGCTCGCTCAGCGTCGGCAATCGTCAGCGCGTCGAAATTTTGCGCGCGCTGTCGCAGGACGCGCGCATCCTGATCATGGACGAGCCGACCGCGGCGCTGACGGAATATGACGTGACGCGGCTGTTCGACATCGTGCGCAAGCTGAAGGCACGCGGCGTCGCCGTGATCTATATCAGCCACAAGCTCGACGAGATCTTTGCGATTGCCGACCGCGTCACGGTACTGCGCGACGGCGCCCATGTCGCGACAAGGCGCGTTGCCGACACCGACGCGGCCTCCCTCGTGCAGTCGATGGTCGGCCGCAAGATCGAAAGCCTGTTCCCGAAAATCACGGTGCCGATCGGCGCACCGGTGCTGGAGGTGAGGGATCTCGAACGCCGGCCGCTGACAAAAAAGGTCTCGCTCACGGTGCGCGCCGGCGAAATCGTCGGCCTTGCCGGTCTGGTCGGTTCCGGCCGCAGCGAGCTGGCACAGACGATTTTTGGCGTCACGCCGGCCGAGAGCGGCGAAATCCGCATCGCGGGCGCGCGGGTTGCGATCGCCTCGCCCGCGCAGGCGCGCGCGCTGGGGATCGCCTACGTGCCGGAGGATCGCGGCACCCAAGGCTTGGTGCGCGCGATGACCGTGCGCGAAAATTTCAGCCTCGCCGCGCTCGGCAAGGTCGCCCTTGGCGGCTTCATCGATCGCACCGCCGAGCGCAAGCTCGCCGGCGAGGGCGTCAAGCGTTTTGCGGTCAAGGCGAGCTCGCTCGAGCAGATCGCCGGCAAACTTTCCGGCGGCAACCAGCAGAAGATCGTGCTGGGCAAATGGCTCGCCAATCAGCCAAAATTGCTCATTCTCGATGAGCCGACGCGCGGCATCGATGTCGGCGCCAAGGCCGAGATCCATCGCCTGATGGGTGAACTCGCAAGCCAAGGCCTTGCCATTCTGATGATATCGAGCGAACTGCCGGAAGTGCTCGGCATGAGCGACCGCGTGCTGGTCATGCGCGAAGGGCGCATCATTGCCGAATTTTCGCGCGAGAAGGCCACCCAGGAAGCGGTCGGCGCCGCCATGATGGGAAGTCACGACAGTGCGGAGCAGGCGGCATGAGCACGGTGGTCCTGAGCCAGGTCCAGGCCGATCCGCGGCGTTTCCTGAAGGCGCTGGCCTCGCAGGAGGCGCTGCTCGCGATCGCGGTGATCGTGCTTGCCGTCGCGGTCGGCCTCTACAATCCGCGCTTCCTGGCGACGCGCAATCTGTCCGACGTGCTGCTCGGCAACGCCTATATCGCGGTCGCTGCGGTCGGCATGTCGATGGTGATCGTCTCCGGCAATATCGACATCTCCGTTGGCTCGCTGATCGGCGTGCTGGCGACGCTGAGCGGCACGCTCGCGGTGAACGGCGCGCCGATCATCGTGGCCTGGCTCGCGCCGCTCGTCGCGGGAATCCTCGTGATGGCGTTTCAAGGCGCCATCATCGCGTATTTGCGGATTCCCGCCATCGTCGTCACGCTTGGCATGCTCTCGATCCTCAAGGGCGGGCTGATCAGCGTCACCGGCGGCAAATGGATCACCGACCTGCCGGACGGATTTCATCTCGCCGATACCGAGCTGTTCGGGATCGTGCCGATGCCGGTGTTCCTGATGATCGTTGCAACGATCCTCGCCGCCCTCTGGATGCGCTATTCGGCGCCGGGCCGCGCCATCTACGCGGTCGGCGGCAATGCCGAGGCGGCACGGCTGTGCGGCATCTCGCAGCCACGCACCATCGTGATGGTCTTCGCCCTGCATGGCCTGTTCGCAGGCATGGCCGCCCTGCTCTACGCCACCCAGCTCCGCGTCATCCAGTCAACCGTGCCGCCCAATCTCGAACTGACGATCATCACCGCCTCCGTCGTCGGCGGGGTCAGCATCCTGGGCGGGGTCGGCACGGTGATCGGCTCGACCTTGGCGGCGATTCTGATTGCCGAGATCGCCAGTGCGCTCGTCTTCATCGATGTCTCGCCGTACTGGATCCGCGCCGTCCAGGGCGTGCTCATTCTCGTGACCGTGGTCGCCGACATCCTGCGGCGCCGGCGCATGGCCGGAGCATGAGCGCGATGAGTGAAATCCCCCTGCCCCAGGCCGCCAGGCGCGTCGCGCCCTGGTGGCTCACGCGCCACGAGACCATGCTGGCCGCGATCCTGCTCATTGCGCTGATCGTGCTCGGCGCGTTGAACAGCCGCTTTCTGACGCTCGACAACCTGCTCAATCAGGGCCGCCTGACGACCGAGGTCGGGCTGATCGCGCTGCCGATGACCTTCATCATCATCACCGGCGGCATCGACCTCTCGGTCGGCTCGATCGTCGGGCTCTGCGCGATCCTGCTCGGCTATTCCTGGAAGAATTTCGGCTTTCCGCTGCCGCTCGCGATCGGCTTCTCGCTACTGGTCGGAGCCGCCGCCGGCTTTCTCAACGGCCTCGTCATCACCAGGGTGAAAGTGCCGCCGCTGATCATGACCATCGCGACGCTCGCGCTTTATCGCGGCCTCGCCGAGGGGATCAGCCAGGCGCGTTCGGTGCGCGGCTATCCCGAGTGGTTCTATTTCATGGGACAGGAGAATTTGCTCGGCGTGCCGGCACAGCTCTGGCTGCTGCTGATCGCAATCGTCGCTGCCGGCATCATTCTCGACCGCACCACCTTCGGCCGCACGCTTTATGCGATCGGTAACAACGAGACCGCGGCCCGGTTTTCCGGCCTGCCGGTCGATCGCGCAAAACTCATCATCTACACGCTGTCGGGCCTGATGGCTGGTCTGTCGGCGATCGTCCTCGTCTCACGGGTGACGACGACGCGCTCCGACATGGGCATCGGCTATGAGCTCGACGTGATCGCCACCGTGGTGCTCGGCGGCACCAGCATTTTTGGCGGCGTCGGCACGATCTGGGGCACCGTCGTCGGGCTCGCGATGATTCAGCTCCTGAAGGATGGACTGGCGCTGACCGGCGTCAAGGGTGACGCGACCATCGTGGTGATCGGCACCGTGCTGATCCTTTCAACTCTTGTGGCGAGTTCGCTCCAGAGGCGCCGCGACGGCGTCTGACGGAGTTTTCAGCCGCACCAAGCGGCGTCAACGTGGGAGGACGACAAGATGAGAACAGGA
>NZ_JAFATE010000148.1 GCF_019244115.1 Bradyrhizobium sp. | reverse complement strand
GAGGATCACGTCGAAGGACTGGAGCGGATGCGCTCGGCCGGCAAGCCGCTGTCCGGCGTTGAAATCGCGATCCTCGATGCCGACGGCAACACGCTGCCGCCGCGCCAGGTCGGCGAGATCGCGACCCGTTCCGGCTCGAACATGGTGGGCTACTGGAATCTCCCGGAAGCCACCGCACGCACGCTTGGCCGCGACGGCTGGCTGCGCACCGGAGACGCCGGCTATCTGGACGAGGACGGCTATCTCTATATCCACGACCGCATCAAGGACATGATCATCTCCGGCGGCGAGAACATCTATCCGGCCGAGGTCGAAAGCGCGATCTGCGATCACCCCGATGTCGCCGAAGCCGCCGTGATCGGCGTTCCCGATGACAAATGGGGCGAGGCCGTGAAGGCCATCGTGGTGATGAAGCCGGGTAGGACCGCTGACGCCACCGACATCATCAATTTCACGCGCACCCGTATTGCCGGCTACAAGACGCCGAAGAGCATCGACTTCCTCGACGCGCTGCCGCGCAACCCCTCCGGCAAGATATTGCGGCGGCATCTCCGCGATCCCTATTGGGCCGGCAAGGATCGCCAGGTGAACTGAAGCAAACGGAAGACTCCCGATTTGCGGCAACAACGTGGCAGACCGCCATCCCGCCTTGATTTGGGCGGAATATGAACGGCCTGCCCCGCCATTGAGGCTGCGGCTGCAACCGAAACGATCATCGCCTGCGGCCGACTCCGGTGACGGACTCGATACGAGCAGGCTGCGCGATGGCGCGCGAAACGCGCGATATCAACCGCTGCGGCCGGCCTGGATGCAGATCTCGATCGGGCAGAAGCGCGTCCGCCGCGGCGTTCAAGAAGTGGCTGTGCGACAGCGCGAACTCGTATCGCCGCCCCGCCCTGAAAATGTCCAAATCCATCAACTGTGGCGCGCATCGCGCATCCTCTGTGTGTTTTATTCAAGCTCGTGGAGTCAGCGGCCGGAATCGCAAATCGCCCCTTAACTATTCCTTTCAGTCATCACCAACCCACTGGTGACACGCATCGGTGAAAGCGTCACAACTTGTCTCAAGCATCCGATTGCAACGCATTTGTTCGGATGACGAGTTGTTCGCGAACGAACAATAAGAAAATCAGGGCGTCGTCATGCGTGTCATCTCCAGCATCATCACCGAACACAATCTGTGGCTCGTTTGTCTTGCGGCCGTCGTCAGTCTCGCCGGAAGCATCGTCACCATGCGGCTGCTCGAGCGCGCCCTGCGAGCGGACGGACTGCAGCGCTGGGGCTGGCTGTTCCAGGCGGCCTGCGCGGGAGGCTCGTCGGTCTGGTGCACGCATTTCATCGCGATCCTCGCCTACCAGCCGAACGCGCCGGTCACCTTCGATCCGACGTTGACGGTCGCATCGCTTGCGGTCGCGATCGTCGGCCTTGCTCTCGGTTTTGCCATCGCCGCGACCACGAGGCGCACCTCGACCGCAATCATCAGCGGCGGCGTGGTCGGGCTCACCATCTCGCTCATGCACTATGTCGGAATGGCCGCCTATCACGTCAGCGGGATCATCGGATCGAGCCACGCCTACGTCGCCGCCTCTGTGATGCTATCGCTCGTTCTCGCGATCACGGCACTCGCCACGGCGACGCAGGTCGAGCGCTCCTTCGCGGCGCCGGTCGCGGCGCTCGCCTTTGCGCTTGCGATCCTCTCGCAGCATTTCACCGCCATGGCCGCCCTCTCGGTGATACCCTTTGCCTCCGATCCGACAAATGCCACGGTCTTCGAGACGATGGCGGTTGCGATTGGAGGCGTTGCGCTGCTCATCGTCGGCACCGGCGTGGCCAGCCAGATGATCGACTCCCGCGCGCGGAACGAAACCACCCGCCGCCTTCACCACATGGCGCTGAACGATCCGCTGACCGGCCTGCCGAACCGGACCAGCTTCGCCGAGCGCCTCGACCGCGAACTCGCGAGAGCCGAGGAGGAAGGACACGAGCTCGCCGTGATCGGAATCGATCTCAACCGCTTCAAGGAGATCAACGATTTCAGAGGCCACAGCGCGGGCGACCAGGCGCTGAGAATCATCGCGAGCCGGCTGACGGATTGCGTCAAGAACGGCGAATTCATCGCGCGGATCGGCGGCGACGAATTCGCCGCCTTGAAGGATTTTCGCGATGAGGACGTCCTGCTCGACTTTCTCGGCAGACTGGAGATCGCGCTGTTCGAACCGTTCGAGATCGACGACTTCCGGGCCGCGGCCGGCGCCAGCATCGGGGTCGCGGTCTACCCACAGGACGGCCTCACCGCGGAGACGCTGATCGGAAACTCGGACCTGGCGATGTATCGCGCCAAGTCCGAGCTCAACACCGCCGTCTGTTTCTACGAGAGCCGGCTCGACGAGGTCGCCCGGGAACGGCAGATGCTTGCGCGCGAGTTGCGTCTTGCGCTGGAACTGCAGCAGTTCGACCTGCATTTCCAGGTGCAGATCTCGGTGACCCATGCGACGATCTGCGGCTACGAGGTGCTGCTGCGCTGGTATCATCCGGAGCGCGGCCTGATACCTCCGCTCGACTTCATTCCGATCGCCGAGGAAAGCGGCGCCATTCTCGAAATCGGCGAATGGGTGCTGCGCGAGGCCTGCCGGCGCGCGGCGGCGTGGCAGATCCCGCACAGAATAGCCGTGAACCTCTCGCCAGTTCAATTCAGCCAGCCCGAGCTGCCACGTCTGGTGCACGAGATCCTGGTGGAGACGGGCCTGCCCGCCTCGCGGCTCGAACTGGAAATCACCGAATCCACGATCATCGCCGACAAGACGCGCGCACTGCACATCCTGCGGCAGATCAAGGCGCTCGGTGTCACCATAGCGCTCGACGATTTCGGCACCGGCTATTCCTCGTTCGACACGCTGCGCTCGTTCCCATTCGACAAGATCAAGCTCGACCGCCTGTTCATGAACGAGGTCGAGACCAACCCGCAAACCAAGGCGATCGTCCGCGCGGTGCTGGCGCTCGGCAAGAGCCTCGAGGTCCCGATCCTCGCCGAGGGTGTCGAGACCGACAATCAGCTCGCCCTGCTGCGGCGCGAGGGCTGCGATGAGGCGCAGGGCTATCTGCTCGGACGCCCGGGACCACATGAAGAGATTCTCCCGTACGACGACATCTTCGCCCTGTTCGAGACCGAGCTGACGACCAAGGCCGCGCAGAGCGCTTGAGTTAAACCTGTTCGCATCACCGCTTCCCTGCACCCATATAGCCGAACAGGAAGCCGGCGACCTTGCGCATCTGGATTTCCTCGCTGCCCTCGGTGATACGGTAGCGGCGGTGGTGGCGATAAATGTGCTCGAAAGGCTTGTGGCGCGAATAGCCCATGCCGCCATGTACCTGGATCGCGCGGTCGGCCGCCTCGCAGCACAGCCGGTTGGCCCAGTAGTTGCACATCGAGACCTTGTCCGAGAGGGTGTGCTCGATCTCGGCCTGTGTCAGGGCGTCCATCTCCCAGGCGGTCTTGCGGATCAGGAGGCGAAGCATCTCCGCCTGCGTCGCAAGCTCGACCAGCGGCCACTGGATCGCCTGGTTCTCCGCCAGCGCCTTGCCGAACGGTCTTCGTTCCCGCGCATATGTCACGCTCTCGTTGATGCAATAGACCGCGGCCCCAAGCGAACTCGCCGCCTGGCGGATGCGGTTCTCGTGCACAAAACACTGGGCGAGCGAGAGGCCTTTGCCGACCTCGCCGAACAGCGCCTCTTCGGGCACGAACACGTCGGTGAAGCTGACCCTGGGGTGATCGGTCGGCATATTGAAGGTCCACATATATTCTTCGACCTTCACGCCGCTGCTATTCGCCGGCACCAGGAAGCAGGTGATGCCGCGTGCGTCGCCGTCATTGCCGGAGGTACGGGCGAACAGCGCGCAGTGGGTCGCGACATGCATGCCCGTGGTCCACATCTTCTCGCCGCTGACGGCCCAGCCCCTGACGTTGTCGCGCGTCGCCGGGACTGCGCGCGTCTCCATATGGGTGGCATCGGAGCCGTGATGCGGCTCGGTCAGGCCGAAGGTGATGCGGTATTTGCCTGTGATCGCTCCTTCGATCATCGCCTTCTGATCGTCGCCGCCGAAACGGTCGAGCATGGTGACCAGCGGAAAATTGCCGACGATCGAGTGCTCGTTCTGCAGATCATTGTGCAGCCCAAGTCCCTTGGCGGCGAAATGCTCACGGATCACGGCCATCCACAAATTGGAGCCGTCCTTGCCGCCATAGCGCTTCGGGATCGCGAAGCGCAGGTGGCCGGCCTTATCGGCGAGGTCCTTTGCCCTGCGCAGCAGCGCTTCCCATTCGCGCCGCGGCAGCCCGCCGTTCTCGAAATCCGTGCGCGCCCATTCGCGGCGGTGGTCGAAGAAGCGGACGTTGTCGTCCGCTTCTTCAAGAGGCTTGATCTCGCCCGCAATGAAGCGGTCAAGCTCGTCGAGATAGGCCGTGAGGTCGGCAGGCAGCGCGAAATCCAAGGCGGTCACTCCCGTTTGTCTTTATTGCTGTCGTTGTCGGCACCGTCTCGCTAGACTTGCCTGCCGTATTCCACGCCGTGAAAAACAGATAAGAGAGGAAACATGGAGCTGAAATTCTCCAAGGTCGAACGCAAGGGTCCAGTCACGGTCGTGACGCTGTCGCGGCCGGAGGTCTACAACGCGCTGCATATCGATGCGCATTTCGAGCTCAACAAGGTGTTCGACGATTTCTGCGCCGATCCCGAGCAGTGGGTCGCGGTCGTCACCGGTGCCGGCGACAAGGCGTTCTGTGCCGGCAACGACCTGAAATGGCAGGCGGCGGGCGGAAAGCGCGGCTGGGACAAGGGCGGCTTTGCCGGCCTCACCTCGCGCTTCGACTGCGACAAGCCGGTCATCGCCGCCGTCAATGGCGTTGCGATGGGCGGCGGTTTCGAGATCGCGCTCGCCTGCGATCTCATCATCGCCGCCGAGAACGCCACGTTCGCGCTGCCGGAGCCGCGCGTCGGCCTCGCCGCGCTCGCCGGCGGCCTGCAGCGGCTGCCGCGCCAGATCGGCTTGAAGCGCGCGATGGGCATGATCCTGAGCGCCCGTCATGTCAGCGCCAAGGAGGGTTTTGAGCTCGGCTTCGTCAACGAGGTGGTGCCGGCCGGCGAGGCGCTTGCCGCGGCGGAACGCTGGGCCGAGACGATCTGCAAGAACTCGCCGATGTCGATCCGCGCCTCCAAGCAGGCCATCCAGAAGGGGCTTGCGGTGTCGCTGCAACAGGCGATCACCGAGCAACGCGAATACCCAGCCGTGAAGGCGATGGCCGCGTCGCAGGACTATATCGAGGGGCCCAAGGCGTTCGCCGAAAAGCGTCCGCCGCAATGGCTGGGCCGGTAAGCCACCGCCGTCATTGCGAGCGAAGCGAAGCAATCCAGAATCCATCCGCGCGGACGGACTGGATTGCTTCGGCGCCAAGGCGCCTCGCAATGACGGTGGAGAGATCGGCCTCACTCGTTACGTCTCCCCCGTTCGCGCTTGTACGAGGCGTAATTCGGCTGGTCGATCGCGAGCTTGTCGAGCGTGGTCTGCCACAGATGCTCGGGGAGCCCTGGCGTTGTGAGATCGACCTTACCGTCCGCGATGCGGTCGGCGAGTGCCCGGTTGAGTTCGAACAGCGAACCGTTAAGGTCAAGAAGCTGCGCGAGCCGCGCCGCCTCCGCGCCATCGCTCCCCTGCTCCAGCGCCAATTGCCGCGTGACGAGATCGAGAATGTTGACGGCGACGCGCAACTTGAAGGCCTGATGCCCGGAAAGACCGGGCGCGATCTCGTTGCGCAGAAAATCGGCGACCGCTTTCGTCAGTTCGATCGGCGTCGGCTCGTCCTGCATCTCACCTCACCATGCCCGTCAGCTCTCGCGCGGCGCCAGCAGCACCATGAGATCGATCTCGGTTTCCGATGCGCGGCGGCCGATCATGGCCCGCTCCATCGAATGATCAGGCTGGTCGCGAAAGCGCTGCATCATGCCGCAGCACATCACGCCCCAGCGCAACGTGCCCATCACCTCCCAGAACCGCGCCCGGTCAGCATCGACCTTGCGGCCGGCGCTCTCGTAGCCGCCATAGAGCTCCTCGCGCGAACCGAAACCGCCGACCGGCTTGTCGATCTCGCCGAAGCGCCACGAATTGACGCAGATCCAGCCGAGGTCCTCCATGGGGTCGCCGAAATGGGCGAGCTCCCAGTCCAGCACAGCGCGGACGCCGACGGGGCCGATCACGAGATTACCGTGGCGGAAATCGCCGTGCACCAGCGTCACCTCCTCCGGCGGCCCGGGATCGTTGTCCTTCAGCCAGCGCAGGGCCAGCTCGAACACCGGCCGCGGCCAATCAAAGCTGTGGTACTCGCGGCCGAGTTCGTCGATCTCCTTGGTCGACGTCATTTCGCGCAACTGGGGCAATTCGGCGCGCGGCAGGCCGTGGATGCCCGCGGCAACCCGGCCGAGCTGACGGGCGAGATGCTGCCGCGCGATGGCAAATTTCTCGTCGCGCAGAATCTTTCGCGCGATGGTTTCACCTTCGACGCGTTCCATGATGAAACCGGTGCCGAGATCGTCTTCCGGCGCCAGGACATGCAGCACGCGCGGCGAGGGCACGCCAGCCTGATAGGCAAGGTGCATCAGCGCCGCCTCGTTGTTCAGCCCGGCTGCGCGCCTGGGCGCCGCGCCAAAACCCGTCGGAGCGCGGCGCAGGATGGCGCCGATATCGCCCTCGGGATGCACGATGTCGAACGACCAGGTCTCCTGGCTGGCGCCGCCCGACAGTTTTGTCGCGCCCGCAATACCGGTCGCGCCCGGATAAAATGATGCGACACAGCGGCCGAGCTCCGCCTCCATCTTCGGCCTCTCTCATCTGCCCTTGAACTGCGCCTGCCGTTTTTCCAGAAAAGCCGTGACGCCTTCCTTGAAATCTTCCGCCGCGCCCGCGATGCGCTGCGACTGGAATTCCAGATTGAGCTGGTCCTCGAAGGAATTTTCCGGACTGTCCCAATAGAGCCTGCGGATCAACGATAGCGCGATCGTCGGCCCGTTCGCCAGTTCGCGGGCGAGCTTCATGGCCTCGTCCATCAACCCGGCATCGTCATGGACGCGGTTGACGAGCCCCCACTCCAGCGCCTTCTCGGCCGGCAGCCGCTCACCCATCAGCGACAGCTCGATGGCACGCGCGCGTCCGACCAGGCGCGGCAGCAGCCAGGTCGAGCCGCAATCGGGCACCAGGCCAATGCGGCGGAACGCCTGCAGGAAATAGGCCGAGCGCGCCATCAGGATCATGTCCCCCAGCAGCGCAAAGCTCATGCCCGCGCCCGCTGCCGGTCCGTTGACGGCGGTCACCAGCGGGCAATGCAGGTTGCGGATCCGCCGCAAGAACGGATGAAAGCCGGTCTCCAGCGCCGCGCCCGCATTGCTGCGGCCGGTTGTGGGCTTGTTGCGGCCCTGCAGGTTGGCGCCGGTGCAGAAGGCGCGGCCGGCGCCGGTCAGCACGACGCAGCGGACCTCCGCCTTCTTCTCCTCGATCGCGTCGAGCGCCTCGGCAAGCCCGCCCAGCATGTCGATCGAGACCGCGTTCATGACCTCCTGATGGTCCATCTTCAAAACGCCCACCGGACCGTCGATCTCGAGCGTGACATGCTTGAATAGCATCGTTGCCTCCTTTCTGTGCCCGGCGCTCAGTCGGCGCTCGAGCGGGCGATCTCGTTTCGCGGCCATATTTGATTTTTGCCGACGGCTTGTCCATGCTCCCTGTGCCTAGCTGATGCGCATCATACTTGACGGAAACGCTCCCATGAACATGTTCGACCTCACCGGCCGCGTGGCCATCATCACCGGCGGCAATGGCGGTATCGGGCTTGGCATCGCGCAGGCTCTTGCGTCGAGTGGCTGCAACATCGCGATCTGGGGCCGCAATGGGGACAAGAACCAGGCCGCCGCCGCGACCATGGCCAAAGCTCCCGGCAAGGTCGCAAGCTGCGTCTGCGACGTCACCGACCCCGCCTCGGTGAAGGATGCGATGCAGGCGGTGCTTGATACCTTCGGCCGGGTCGACGGCTGTTTTGCCAATGCCGGCATCGGCGGCGGCGGACGGCGCGCCTTCATCGACCGCACCGAGGAGGAGTGGCGCGCGATGTTTGCGACCAATCTCGACGGCGTCTTTCACGTGTTCCAGGCGGTCGCCCGCCACATGACCGAGCGCGCCACGGCCGGCGATCCGTTCGGCCGCCTGGTTGCGACCTCCAGCCTCGCCTCGCTGTTCGGCACCGCGCGCAACGAACATTATGCCGCGACCAAGGCCGCCATCAATGCGCTGTGCCGCGCGCTTGCCGTCGAACTGGCGCGCCATGGCGTCACCGCCAACGCCATCCTGCCCGGCTGGATCAAGAGCGACATGACGGCGGGCATCATGGCCAACGAAAAATTCGTCGCCAACGTGATGCCGCGGATCCCCCTGCGGCGCTTCGGCGAGCCGAGCGATTTCGGCGGCATCGCCGCAAGGCCTCGTCCTATCACACGGCCGACTGCTTTGTGATCGACGGCGGCTACACGGCGTTTTGACAAGCCTTGTTGGGTGCAAAGGCCTTGCAACAACAACGGCCGTCATACCCGCGGGCTATCCAGTACGCCGCGGCTTCTCGGCTCTATCACGACTGTCTCGGATTACTGGATCGCCCGGTCAAGCCGGGCGATGACCACTGAAGACGGGCGATGACCACTGCATGATTTCTGAGCGTGACTTCGCGTATGTGCCACACGCGCGCTTGTCCAGGACGACAGTGTGGAGATCGCAGTTTTCGATTTCAAACAGCCGAGGGTGTGACTTGGCATTCCCGCGGCACGGTGCGCCCGGGTCGTGGGTCAGTCTTGCTCCCTCTGA
>NZ_JAFATE010000142.1 GCF_019244115.1 Bradyrhizobium sp. | reverse complement strand
CAGAATGCGCTCGCCAAGCCCGACAATGCCGGCGCGGCCGCCACCGACTACCTGCAGCTGTTCGGGTTCGTCGCGCTCGGTTACATGTGGGCGAGGATGGCGAAGGTGGCGTTGGACAAGATTGCGCAGTCCGGCACGACGCCATATCTGTCGACCAAGCTCGTGACCGGCCGCTTCTTCATGGAGCGGATGCTGCCGGAAACCGCGCTGCATCTGGCGCGCATCCAGACCGGCTGCGCCACGACGATGGAATTGGCGGCGGAGGCGTTCTGAGCGAAGCGCGGCGCGCGACATCGGCAAAACTCTGCTATAAATGATGACAATCATATCAGGAGGGCGTCATGCCTGAGGCATTTATTTACGATCACGTTCGCACGCCGCGCGGCCGCGGCAAGGCCGACGGCGCACTGCACGAGGTCACGGCGCTCAATCTCGCCACCGTGCCGCTGCAGGCGCTGAAGGAGCGCAACAATCTGCCCGAAGGCAGCGTCGACGACGTCGTGCTCGGCGTTGTCGATCCGGTCGGCGAGGCCGGTTCCGACATCGCGCGTTTCGCGGCGCTCAAGGCGGGGCTCGGCGAGTCCGTGCCTGGCGTGCAGATCAGCCGGTTCTGCGCCTCGGGCCTCGATGCGGTGAATTTCGCGGCGGCCCAGATCATGAGCGGCCAGCATCAGCTCGTGATCGGCGGCGGCGCCGAATCCATGAGCCGCGTCGGCATCGGCGCCTCCGGCGGCGCCTGGCCGATGGATCCGTCGATGGCGGTGCCGGCCTATTTCATGCCGCAGGGCGTCTCTGCCGACCTGATCGCGACCAAATACGGTTTTTCGCGCGACGACGTCGATGCCTATGCGGTGCAGAGCCAGCAGCGCGCGGGCAAATCCTGGGAAGAGGGCCGTTTCAACAAGTCCGTTGTGCCGGTCAAGGACGTCAATGGCCTGACAATTCTGGCCAGGGACGAACATATGCGGCCGACGACCACGATGCAGTCGCTGGCGCAATTGCAGCCGTCGTTCGCGGCGGTCGCGCAGATGGGCGGTTTTGATGCGGTCGCGATCCAGTCGCATCCGGAAGTCGAGCGCATCAACTACGTGCATCACGCCGGCAACTCGTCGGGCATTGTCGACGGCGCCGGCGCGGTCTTGCTGGGCAGCAAGGAGGCGGGCGCGAAACATGGTCTGAAGCCGCGCGCAAAGATCCGCGCCTTTGCCAATATCGGCTCGGAGCCGGCGATGATGCTGACCGGGCCGGTCGACGTGACCAAAAAGCTGTTCGAACGGTCGGGCATGAAGACGTCCGACATCGACCTGTTCGAGCTCAACGAGGCGTTCGCCTCGGTGGTGCTGCGCTACATCCAGGCTTTTGACATCGACAACGCCAAGATCAACGTCAATGGCGGGGCGATCGCGCTCGGCCATCCGCTCGGGGCCACCGGCGCGATGATTCTCGGCACCGTGCTCGACGAACTCGAGCGCACCGACAAATCGACGGCGCTGGTGACCTTGTGCATCGGCGGCGGCATGGGCACCGCGACGATCATCGAGCGGGTGTGACGCGTAGGTGGGTTAGCCAAAGGCGTAACCCACCATGCCCCGGGAAAGAAAGAGGTGGGTTACGCTTCGCTAACCCACCCTACGAAATTCGGACAACCCGCCGCGCCTGATCGGCAGCCGGCATCGAGGGAGCACCACATGGCCTTCAAGAACTTCAAGCTAGAGACCGACGCTGACGGCATTGCGCTCGTCACCTGGGACATTCCCGGCCGCTCGATGAACGTGCTGGACGAGACCACGATCACCGAGCTCAATGAGATCGTGAAGCAGACCACCGCCGATCCGGCGGTCAAGGGCGTGGTCGTCACCTCAGGTAAGGAGGCGTTTTCCGCCGGCGCGGACCTGTCCATGCTGGAGGGTATGAACCGCCGCTACGCCGAGCTGTTGAAGGAAAAGGGCGAGGTCATCGCCAACCAGTTCGTGTTCGACGAGAGCCGCAAATCCTCGCTGACCTTCCGCGCTATCGAGACCTCGGGCAAGCCGTGGGTCGCCGCGATCAACGGGCTCGCGCTCGGCGGCGCGTTTGAGCTCACGCTGTCCTGCCACCACCGCGTCGCCGCGGAAAATCCAAAAACCAGGCTCGGTCTGCCCGAAGTGAAGGTCGGCCTGTTTCCCGGCGCTGGCGGCACACAGCGCGTGCCGCGCATCGTGCCGCCGCAGGAGGCGATGACGCTGCTGCTAAAGGGCGAAGCGGTTGACCTTAACCGCGCGAAGGCGCTGAAGCTGGTCGACACCGTCGTCCCGGCCGCCGACCTGATCAAGACGGCAAAGGACTGGATCAAGGGCGGCGGCAAGGCCGTGGCACCCTGGGACGAGAAAGGTTTCAAGCTACCGGGCGGGCCGGTCTTCTCCAAGAACGGCATGATGATGTTTCCGGCCGGCAACGCGATCTACCGCCGCGAGACCTACGACAATTATCCGGCGGCACGCGCCATCATGAGCTGCGTCTATGAAGGCCTGCTGCTCGAGATGGATACGGCGCTCCGGGTGGAGTCGCGCTACTTTGCGAAAATCCTGCGGTCGAAGGAAGCGGCGGCGATGATTCGCTCGCTGTTCCTGTCAATGCAGGAATTGAACAAGGGCGCGCGGCGTCCCACGAGCGTGCCGCCGACCAAGGTGAAGAAGCTCGCGGTGATCGGCGCCGGCTTCATGGGCGCCAGCGTCGGCTACGTCTCGGCGCGCGCCGGCCTCGAGGTCGTGCTCATCGACCGCGACCAGGAGAGCGCGGACAAGGGCAAGGCGCACGCCAAAAGCGTGATCGACGACATGGTCAAGAAGGGCCGCGCCAAGGAGGCCGATCGCGACGCCATTTTGGCGCGCATCACCCCAACATCCGACTATGCCGCGATCGCCGACTGCGATCTCGTCATCGAAGCCGTGTTCGAGGATCGCAAGGTCAAGGCCGAGACCTATGCCAAGGCGCAACAGTATTTGAAACCCGATGCGATCTTCGCGTCCAATACCTCGACGTTGCCGATCACCTCGCTCGCCGAGGAGTTCAAGGATCAGGGCAAATTCGTCGGCATACACTTCTTCTCGCCGGTCGAGAAGATGATGCTGGTCGAGATCATTTTGGGCAAGAACACCGGCGACGTGGCGCTCGCGACCGCGCTCGACTATGTCCGCCAGATCGGCAAGACGCCGATCGTCGTCAATGACTCCCGCGGCTTCTTCGCCAACCGCTGCGTGCTGCGCTTCACGGCGGAAGGCCTGGAGATGCTGATGGAGGGCGTGCCGCCGGCAATGATCGAGAACACTGCGCGGATGGCCGGCATGCCGGTCGGGCCGCTGTCGCTGTCGGATGAAGTAGCGCTCGATCTCGTGCTGAAGATCATGAAGGCGACCGAGGCCGATCTCGGTGCGCAGGCCGTCGACCAGCAGCAGAAGAAGCTGATGGTCGAGATGGTCGAGAAGCAAGGCCGTTTTGGCCGCAAGAACGGCAAGGGCTTTTACGACTATCCGGAAAAGGGCAAGGGGCAGAAGAGCCTGTGGGGCGAGCTGTCCTCGCTGCAGCCGAAGCACCTCGACCCTGACGCGCTCGACATCGAGGAGCTGAAGCAGCGCTTTTTGGTGGTGCAGGCGGTGGAGGCCGCGCGCACCGTGGAGGACCACGTCATCACCGATCCGCGCGAGGCCGATGTCGGATCCATCCTCGGCTTCGGCTTCGCGCCGTTCACCGGCGGCACGCTGTCCTATATCGACTTCATGGGCACGAAGAAGTTCGTCGAGCTGTGCCACAAGCTCGAAGCCAAATACGGCTCGCGCTTCACCCCGCCAAAGCTGCTCGAAGAGATGGCCGCGAAGGGCGAGACTTTTTACGGCCGCTTCCCGCCGAAGAAACTTGTGGCGGCTGCGGCATAGGATTCAGTGTCGTCCCGGCCAAGCGAGCGGGGCAGCGCGTAGCGCTGCCCGCGCGAGCGCAGAGCCGGGACCCATACCGCGTGATCCATGTATGGGAAAAGAACGGCGTAACCGCCAGCTCGGGTAACGACCGCTGCCTGTGGTGATGGGCCCCGGCTTTCGCCGGGGCGACATCGGTGTGCTTGGAAAGCGTTGTGCCACTCACGCTGCCTTGAGCAGCCCTTCCATCTTCAGCGCCGCCTGCACATTGGGCCGCGCGGCGATGCGGGCTTTGTAGGCGACGAGGTTCGGCAGCCCCGAGAGGTCGAAGTTCATGCGGTCCGCCCATGACAGCATCACGAACAGATAGCCGTCGGCAACCGTGAAA
>NZ_JAFATE010000136.1 GCF_019244115.1 Bradyrhizobium sp. | reverse complement strand
CGTGGTCTCGCTGGTCGAGAAGGCCGCCGCCAATATCGATGCCGAAAAGGCCGCGCGCGTCGCCGAGAAGATGCGCAAGGGTCAGTTCGACCTCAACGACATGCGCGAGCAGCTCACGCAGATGGCGAACATGGGCGGCATCTCCGGATTGATGGGCATGATGCCCGGCATCTCGAAGATGAAGAACCAGATCGCCGCCGCCGGGATCGACGACAGGATTTTGAAGCGCCAGGTCGCGATCATCGATTCGATGACGCGGCAGGAGCGCAAGAACCCGGATATTTTGAAAGCGAGCCGCAAGAAGCGCATCGCCGCGGGTTCGGGCCAGAACGTCGAGCAGGTCAACAAGCTTTTGAAAATGCACCGGAACATGGCCGACATGATGAAGGCCATGAGTTCGGGCAAGCGCGGCCCGCTCGCCGGCATCGCCCAGGCGATGGGCTTTGGCGGGGGCATGAAGCCGCCCTCGCCGGAAGAAATGAAGGCGATGGCCGAGAAGATGAAGAGCGGACAGGGCGGCCTGCCCAATCTGCCGCCGGATCTCCCGGCCAATCTGCGCGGGGGCCTGCCGAATCTGCCGGGCATCACGGGTCTCAGCGGCAAGCCGACCCTGCCGGGACTCGGCGGCCTTCCCGGTCTCGGGAAGAAGAAATGATTTTGTCCGTCATTGCGAGGCGCGCAAGCGCCGAAGCAATCCAGACTTTCTCCGCGGAGACAATCTGGATTGCTTCGCTTCGCTCGCAATGACGAACCACCGTTGAAACGTAAACTTCGAATCAGGAGAACTACATGTCAGTCGTCATTCGCCTTGCGCGCGCGGGCACTAAGAAGCGCCCGGTCTATCACGTCGTCGTCGCCGATTCGCGCTTTCCGCGCGACGGCCGCTTCATTGAGCGCCTTGGTCATTTCAATCCGCTGATGCCGAAGGACAACGAGGCGCGGCTGAAGCTCGACCTCGACAAGGTCAAGGCCTGGCTGGCCAAGGGCGCGCAGCCGTCGGATCGCGTGCTGCGCTTCCTCGATGCGGCCGGCCTCGCCAAGCGCGCGGCCCGCAGCAATCCGGAAAAGGCGGTGCCGCGCAAGGAGCGCAAGGCGCGGGCCGAAGCCGCCGCCAAGTCGGCGTAAGCCTTTTCGATGCGCGTGGCCGCATGCTTCGGCACGCACGGCTGTCGCCGTGCTCCTCGGCATGAGCGGTTAGCCCCTCATCCTGAGCAGCGGCGCGTCAGCGCCTTCGCAGGCTGCGTAGATTTGGATCGGCGCCGCGTCTCGACGGATGAGGCGCGCCGATGACCGCACAAATAATCTGCGTGGCAAAGATCGGCGCCGCGCATGGCGTGCATGGCGCGGTCAGGCTGTGGACCTTCACCGACGATCCGTTTGCCATCAAACGCTACGGGCCGTTGTCGACCAGGGACGGCGCACGCCGGTTCGAGATCGCGTCAGCCCGCGAGGCCAAAGGGCATCTCGTCGCAACGCTGAAGGGCGTGACCACCCGCGACGAGGCGGAGCGCCTCAATGGCGTCGAACTCTATGTCGCGCGTGAAAAGCTCCCAGCGACCGACGAGGGCGAATATTACCACGCCGACCTGATCGGGCTTGCGGCGATGACCGAAGCTGGCGAGCCGGTCGGCCGCGTCGTCGCGATCCACAATTTCGGCGCCGGCGACATCATCGAGATCGCGCCGTCCCAGGGGGCGACGATGCTGCTGCCTTTCACCAACGCGGTCGTGCCGATCGTCGACATTGCCGGCGGGCGCGTGGTGGTCAAGCTCCCTGGCGAGATCGAGGGCGACGAGCCGGACGCGCCGTGATTTAATCGCGGCCGTAACGGAGCGATGGCGATGGCGACCCACAAGGCCTGGCGGCTGCATGCGCATGATGATCTGCGATTCGACGAGGTCGAGACGCACCCACCTGCGCCCGATGGCGTCCTCGTACACATCGAAGCCGCGATGGTGCTCTCCTACATGGGTCAGGTGCTCACAGGCGCGGTGCCCTACAGCCTGCCGCCGATGCCGTTCGTGCCCGGCACCAATGCGATCGGGCGCGTGATCGCGACCGGGGAGACCGTCACGCACGTTCGGCCGGGCGAGCGGGTGTTTTTGAGTCCGCACCTGCGCGGCGACGTGCCGGACGACGAGCCGCCGCAGATTCTGATCGGACTGACCGCCACGGTGACAACAGAGGCCGCGCTGGCGCTGCAGGCACGCTGGCGCGACGGCGTCTTTGCCGAAATCGCACACTGGCCGGCGGCTTGCGTCACGCCACTATCCGGGCTCGACGACCGGCCTGCAACCGAACTGATCGGGCTCGCAAAACTGATCGTGCCGTTCGGCGGCCTGCAGCGCTCCAGCCTGCGCGGCGGTGACACCATCATCATCAACGGCGCGACCGGCTATTTCGGCTCCGGTGCCGTCATGCTGGCGGTCGCGATGGGCGCCGGCCGTGTCGTCGCGGTCGGTCGCAAGCAGGCCGCGTTAGAACGCCTGCGCGATGCTTTTGGTCCACGCGTCATTCCGGTCGTCGTCAACGGCGATGGGACAAAAGACGTCGCCTGCATTCGCCATGCCGCCTGTGGCGGCGCTGACGTGGCGCTCGATCTGCTCGGCAGCGCCAAGAGCACCGCGACCACGCTGGCAAGCCTGCGCGCGCTCAAGCGCGGCGGTCGGCTGGTGTTGATGGGCAGCGCCGAGGTGCCGCTGGAGCTGTCGTTCCGCGAGATGCTGGCCAATGACTGGGAGGTGGTCGGCCAGTTCATGTATGGGCGCACCGCGCCCGGCCAGCTCGCCGCGCTCGCCGCCGAGCGCCTGCTCGATCTCTCAAAGATCATCGTGACGAGTTTTGAGCTCGCCGACTTCCGCCGGGCGGTCGATGCGGCGGCGATGATGCAGGGCCTCGATCTGACCGCGGTCGTGCCGTGAGCAGGCCGGTGCCTGTGTCCGTGGGGTTGACCCTGAAAGCCATTCGTGGAAAATCAGAATGTAGGGGGCGGTCTATAAACTGTAAGTTGTGTCGCACGCAGAAATTGTGCGAGCGCAACAGTCAATGCCCCTCGTCGGATGAAGCATCTGGAGGGACTCGTGTTGCGCTACTTTTCCTGGCTCGGCGTCGGCCTGATTGCTACGACCGCTCTCGTCCATGCTCAACAGGCGCCAAACGGAGCCGCACCGGCGGCGCAAGCGACCGCGCCCGAAGCAAAGGCCGCGTCCGAACCGCCGGAACCGATGGAAGCTCCGCAGCCGGGCGACCATTGGACCTATGAATCCCGCGATGAGATCACTGGCGACGTCAAATCGACTTTCGTTCAAACCGTCACGGACGTCACGCCAACCGAAATCAATGTCCGCGTGACGGTGCTGGGCAATCCCAACAACGGCTATGTCACATTTGATAGTGGATGGAACCTGACGAATGACGGGACGTGGCGCTTCGCGCCGAATGATGGCAGCGGCGTCCGCGTCCCGCTCAGCATAGGCAAAAGCTGGCCGATCAAGGCCACCGGCATCCGCACGGCGCCGAACGCAACCTGGAAGCGCTCAGGCACCGCGAAGGTTGTTGGGCAGGAAAGCGTCACCACCAGGGCCGGCACATTCGACGCTTTCAAGATCGAGATCTCGTACCAGCTGCAGAACAGCAACGATCCGACCAAGAAGGCCCAAATCATTCAGCGGACCTGGTACGCGCCAGCGGTCGATCACTGGGTGAAACGCACCGCGGAATCCCGCCAGGATGGGCGCCTTACCGACAAGAATTCCGTGGAGCTCGTCGAATACGGTCGCCGCTAAATCCCGCGCGCCGCAGATCGGCGCCAGCTTGCAAAGGTCATCTCATGATTCGATACGCTCTGATCGGGGTCAGCCTGATTGCGACCAGCGCCCTCGCACAACAGGCGGACACCAACGCACCCGCAGAACAAGTCCAGGCCGACCCCGCAAAAGTCGTTGCAATGGACGAGCCAATGCCCGGCGATCACTGGACTTACGAGGCGCGCGACGAGATCACGGGTAAGACGACAGGGAAACGGACGCTGCTCGTTACGGACGTCACTCCGACCGAGATTTCCGTGCGTTTCTCCTCTCAAGGATCCGACCGGACGGGCTTCAGCATCTATGACCGGTCGTGGAACCTGAAGAGCAGGGACCCCTGGAAGTATTCTCCAAATGACGGCTTAGGCATCAAATCGCCCCTGCAGGTCGGCGCCACCTGGACCTTCAGGTCCGACGACGTCAATAACACGGCAGGCGCTGCCGGCATCTGGAAACGGACCGGCTCGTCGAAGGTGGTTGGCCAGGAAAAACTCACAACCAAGGCGGGTTCGTTCGACGCGTTCAAGATCGAGACGACCTTTTCGACGCGACGGCCCAACGACCCCAATAACCTCAATGAGGTGATTGTGCAGACCTGGTACGCGCCTGCGATCGATCACATGGTCAAGCAGACGACCGTCTCCCGGACCAACAAGCTTTTGAGAGACAACAATAGCCTTGAACTCGTTGAATACGGCCGCAAGGGCCAGTCCTGAAAAGACCAGCGCCGCCGTCGATTCTCTGGGAGACGTCGCGGCCGGTTTGACGAGCCGGTCCGGACCCGCCATTGGGAAGGCGTGACCGCCAACCTGACGATATGGCACGCCACCGTGCTGACCCTGTTCCCCGACATGTTCCCGGGCCCGCTCGGCATGAGTCTCGCGGGCCGGGCGCTCGCATCCGGCCTCTGGACGCTGGAGGCACGGGATATCCGCGCTTCGGCCACCGATCGCCATCGCAGCGTCGATGACACCCCGGCCGGCGGCGGACCTGGCATGGTGCTGCGCGCCGACGTGCTGGCCGGGGCGATCGACGCGGCCGAGATCGAGGCTGGCCGACCGCGTCTCTTGATGAGCCCGCGCGGTCGGCCACTGACCCAGGCCCGCATTCTGGAACTCGCCGATGGCCCGGGCCCGCTGATCGTCTGTGGCCGCTTCGAGGGGGTGGACCAGCGCGTCATCGACGCGCGCGCGCTGGAAGAGGTGTCGATCGGCGATTACGTGCTGTCGGGCGGCGAGATCGCGGCCATGGCGCTGATCGATGCCTGTGTCCGGCTACTCCCGGGGGTAATGGGCAAGCAGGAATCTGGATCGGACGAGAGCTTTTCCGACGGATTACTGGAATACCCGCAATATACCCGCCCCCAGCTGTTCGAAGGGCGGGCAATCCCCGACGTTCTCATCTCGGGCGACCACGCAAGGGTCGCCGCCTGGCGCAGAGCCGAGGCCGAGGCGCTCACGAAGGCGCGGCGCCCGGACCTCTGGCAGAACAGGCAAAAGCCGCCAAAAAACACGACAGACCCGTGACAAGCGGCCAGCTTTGGCTTATAGGAGCGCCCAATCCACAACCGAGCCTTCTCCGGCAACGTGGCATCTGGTTTGCCGCACGGGACTGCTCGAATTGTTAACCTCGCGCATCCAAAAACCCCTGTCCATCTGTGCGGACGTGCGCGGCCCGCAGGACTGACGAGACTTTGCGCAAGCCCCCGCGACCGGCCGGGCGCGCCGCCGATGGAGATTGATCCGTGAACCTGATCCAGCAGCTCGAGAAAGAGCAGTACGACAAACTCGCCGCCAACAAGGAGATCCCGAACTTCGGGCCCGGCGACACTGTGATCGTCAACGTCAAGGTGGTCGAAGGCGACCGCACCCGCGTGCAAGCCTATGAGGGCGTCTGCATCGGCCGCTCCGGCAGCGGCATCAACGAGAATTTCACCGTGCGCAAGATCTCCTATGGCGAGGGCGTGGAGCGCGTGTTCCCCGTGCTGTCGCCGATGATCGACTCGATCAAGGTGGTGCGCCGCGGCAAGGTACGCCGCGCCAAGCTCTATTACCTGCGCAACCTGCGCGGCAAGTCGGCCCGCATCGTCGAGAAGCAGGACCGCGCCGCTGCCGTCGGCGAGTAATTTTCTCCGGGACCGTTGTGACGAAAAAGCGCGGGGCTTTGCTCCGCGCTTTTTTGTTTGGCTTCGTCATTGCGAGCGAAGCGAAGCAATCCAGAATCTCTCCGCGGTAAAGGTCTGGATTGCTTCGGCGCAAGGGCGCCTCGCAATGACGGCCAAACGCATATCGCGCTTCCAAAATCGCGTGCTATATAGGCGTCATGGTTCTGGACCAGACCCGCATGGCCTGCCGGCGCGTCGTGATCGACGATCGCTGCCGCCTGCCCGGCCGCTTCTTCGGGCGTTTTGCGACTTCGGCAACATCCGAGCTTAGCCGCGCGCGCTGATCCGCGCGCCTTTTGTCGCTTGCCCCCGCGCGCTGGCCGCGCTTGTTCGCTCACAAAATCCATCTGGAGCTCATGCTCATGTCCAAACCAACCACGCTGTACGACAAGATCTGGAACGACCACCTGGTTCACGAGGCCGAGGACGGCACCTGCCTGATCTATATCGACCGCCACCTCGTCCACGAGGTGACTTCGCCGCAGGCGTTCGAGGGCCTGCGCGCCACCGGCCGCAAGGTGCGCGCACCGGAAAAGACGCTCGCCGTCGTCGACCACAACATCCCGACAACAGACCGTTCAAAACCCAATCCGGATCCCGAAAGCATCGAGCAGATGCGGGTGATGGCGGAGAACGCAAGAGAGTTCGGCATCGAATATTACAACGAGTTCGACCGGCGCCAGGGGATCGTGCACGTCATCGGTCCCGAGCAGGGCTTTACGCTGCCCGGCACCACGATCGTCTGCGGCGACAGCCACACCTCGACCCATGGCGCGTTCGGCGCGCTGGCGCACGGCATCGGTACCTCGGAGGTCGAGCACGTGCTCGCCACGCAGACGCTGATTCAGAAAAAAGCCAAAAACATGCGCGCTGTTGTCGACGGCAAGCTGCCGGAAGGCGTGACCGGCAAGGACATCATCCTGGCGATCATCGGCGAGATCGGCACCGCCGGCGGCACAGGCTATGTGCTGGAATATGCCGGCGAGGCGATCCGCGCGCTGTCGATGGAAGGCCGCATGACGGTCTGCAACATGTCGATCGAAGGCGGCGCGCGCGCCGGGCTTGTTGCGCCCGATCAAAAGGCGTTCGACTTCCTGCGCGGCCGGCCGAAAGCGCCGCAGGGCGCGGCCTGGGACGCGGCGATGCGCTATTGGGAAACGCTGCGTTCGGATGACGGCGCGCATTTCGATCACGAGATCAGGCTCGATGCGGCAAAGCTGCCGCCGATCGTCACCTGGGGTACGAGCCCCGAGGACGTGATCTCGATCACCGGCAAGGTGCCGAACCCGGCCGAGATCGCCGACGAGGCGAAGCGGCTCTCGAAGGAGCGCGCTCTGGCTTACATGGGCCTGACCGCCGGCACGAAGATCACCGACATCAAGCTCGATCGCGTGTTCATCGGCTCCTGCACCAACGGCCGCATCGAGGATCTGCGGGCAGCTGCGAAGGTCGTCGCGGGCAAGACCGTCAACGCCAGCGTCAATGCGATGATCGTGCCGGGCTCCGGCCTCGTGAAGGAGCAGGCGGAAGCCGAAGGTCTCGACAAGATCTTCCTGAAGGCCGGCTTCGAATGGCGCGAGCCCGGCTGCTCGATGTGTCTTGCGATGAACCCCGACAAGCTGAAGCCGGAAGAGCGCTGCGCCTCGACCTCGAACCGCAACTTCGAGGGCCGCCAGGGCTTCAAGGGCCGCACGCACCTCGTGTCGCCGGCGATGGCAGCAGCGGCGGCGATCGCCGGTCACTTCGTCGACATCCGCGAGTGGCGCTAAGCGGCGACCAGCA
>NZ_JAFATE010000052.1 GCF_019244115.1 Bradyrhizobium sp. | reverse complement strand
CTTGAGCATCGGAGTACGATCTGGGCCGAGAGTTCGCCAATCGACGTAAAGGCCAGGATCGGCTGCCCCCGCTGCTGGGCGGATGCGGGTACGCTGGCCATCGTCGAGGCGGTACACAACAGCCCAAGAGCGCCTCAGATTGCTCTGAACAGGCCGATGGTTGCCTTCTTCAATGTCGGCTGCCGAAGCCCACGGGCCGCAGCCTCCGCCTCGCTCCACCCACCGACCGTCTTGCGTTTTTCGATCCAACCAGGGTGATAGTTCGGGCAATCTGGTCGGACGCCTTTTGCGCGGAAAATGATGGAAACGTCCTGGATGCGCTATGCGCTTTCGGCAGTATGCGCCCGCATCTGCCCAATGTGATTGAAGGTGATGATATCAGGGGGCACCCGAGGGTCAGGAGTATCTCGCAGCACTTCGTGACGCTCGCTTTCCGGAGATCTGCACGCGCGGCTGATCTTGAACCGGCCGGCAGTCCCGACTATGCAGATTCAGCCACGCTTTGCTCCCGCGACACAATGACGCGCCGAGCGCGCTTGAGCTCCAGAGCCCCGAGTACCTGCTTTGAAAATTGCCGAAGACGCATAGCGGATGCTGGGCGCTTCGACCAACCTCCTCTCCACGAAATGCTCTGGATACTCCCAAGTCACCTGTGTGCTTGGGCGAACGCCTCCCGGGTGCACGTTCGCCGAATGGGGGCGGCGGCTGCCTCCAAGAGCAATCGAAAAAGGAGGAAGCAATGTCAAATCTCGCTTTCCGACCAATGCCGCGAAGGATCGCCGTCATTGCCGCATCGACGGCTCTTTCCGTCTTCGCGCTGCTTGCATCGACGGGTCCCATGTCGCCGGCACCCTTGCATCCGACGGCAAGGCACGAGCAAACGAAAGACATCTCAGGCATCGTCGAGGTCTGCGCCGTGGCATGCGGCGGCTGCGAGGCGATTGAACCGCGCGGCGGTTGGGCCTGTCCTGGCTGGTATTGGCGGCCTCCGGGCGACGCAGTTTTGGCCGGTGCGGCGATCCGCTTCGTCGAAGCCAGAAATGCGCCAGCATATTCGGGCCCACAGCCGGCGCCTGGCATGTGCTGGTACTACACCGACCCGTCCCGCATCCAGGGCTTCTGGGATTACTGCCCGTACTAGCCAATGCGGTGCGTGCGGGAACGAAGCAAACGGTCCGACCCTTCTGGACTGCATACTTCCCGAGTCCGCTTTGGGTCCGCGGTTGCCTTCCCGAATGCGTCAGTGGCTTGTACCTCAGATAGCCTCCGACTAATTAGCTGCAATGCCCACATTGGCAGCCGTGGGGCCATAACAGACGTCACCTCGCCATTGATAACGCACGGTTGCTGTTCTGGCGTGGGTCAGCGAGTGCGACGCGAACTCGCCGTCGAACTTGTCGCAAATCACCCCGGCGACGCGAACCCAGTTGACGCGACGACTGCCGCGCCGCCAAGCGCCGGACGTCAAGAAGTCGAGCGAGCGGACCAGCAGCCGGGCAAGGCTGCCGGCCCAACCCTACCGACTGCGCAGCTCGTAGAGAACCATCGACTCGATGTAGAATGAGCGCTCGTAGGCAAGGCGTGCGCGAAAGCCGGCCTCGTCAATCAGCCGACCGAACAAGTCGAGATCGGAGTCCGAGGACGTAGAGACGGCCGTCGGGCTTCAGCCGCTCGCTGGCCTGCTTGAACAAGGCCGCGACGTCCCGATATTGAGGGCCGGCGTGCCAACCGCGATCCGCGAGATCGCGCGGCTCGCCAGCATGGTTGGGTGGGCTTGATAGTATCACATCGAAAAGCGGGCGCACTGGAAGCGCGGCGAGGAGGTTCATACAGGCCACACTCACACGGTCACCAAAGCCGTTCGCCCGCGCATTCTCCAGCGTCGAGAGAGCCGCATGGGGATTGATGTCGAGCGCCAAAACCTCCGCCGCACCGGCGCGCGCGGCCGCCAGAGCCAAGATGCCGGACCCGGTGCCAATATCAGCCACAGACTTGCCACTCAGGTCGAGCCCGTCGAGGAACGTCGCGAAATACTCGCTACTCAGAAAGAAGCGGGGGTGGAAGACGGTCGGCCGTACGCGCAGGCGGAAGCCCGCCGCCCGGGTCGTTCGGATGCTCTGGCGTCTAAGGATGAGGTGATACGAGAAGAAATGAATAAAGTAGCGCAAAAGACGGCGGAACCGCCCGTGCGGCGTTCCGCGCCGATTGAGAACGGTGAAACCACTGTCCACTGAGCGGGAAATTTGGCTCATCAGGCCTCCTACCGGCGAGCGACAAAGCGCGGCGCAGTCAGCGATGCAACAGAGTCAGGCGACGGAAAAATCCTTCGCGGCGGGGCACCTCGGCGGGCGCTTGGGCGACGCCGCCGAAGCAGCCGCGGAACGTGATGATTCTCCAGATCATCGGGTGCCAATCCCGCCACACTGCTTCCGCCTCCTCGCGCATCACCGCGCCAGCGATCTCGGGGACGCGGCCGAAAACTTCGGGGATGGCGCCGGAGATCTCCTTGTCCTGTAAAACCTTCCATCTCGAGTGTACGCCCATGATGGGCGAGCGAATAGCATAGACGACCTTGCGCGTTCGGGTCTCGCGAATGCAGTAGCAGCACATCGCGCAGGGCTCGACATTGGTATAAAGCGTGCAGCGCGACAACCGCTTGGTTCCTAGGACGCGTTGCGCTTCCGACATCGCAACCATTTCGGCGTGACGGGTCACCAGTACGGGGGAGGTTTTCTGAGCAGCAACAGACCTCCAACTGCTTCAATCTCAGGCGTATGAGCCGTGCCTTGAAATTTCCGGCACCGGTTATCGTGAGGTTGATCCGTATATCGCCAAATTCGGCCGCGTAGCCATCAGGATCGCTAAACGTAAGTGCGCCGCCCTCTGCCATATGTCCCGTCCTCGGACCGCGGACAGTTCTTGCGTACAGAGTACCCCTCCTCGAAGGACATGGGCCCGGTATAGCCGGTACAGGCCGAGCGTTTCCGATAGTTGTCAGCCCGACTGAGACGATGATACCCAGCTCGATTTGGAGCCACTATGCGATATCGGCTGACGATAGCGGCACGCGAAAGCAGCAAGGCTCCCGGTGCGAAGAATAGACCTCAGTCAGCCTGCGGAAGATCATCCAGCGCCTGGATTGGCACGGATACAACGTTGGGCGTCCCCCACGCAGTCGAAATCCGCATCACACGGTAGCCCAAACTTAGGCTCTGGGTGAACACGTTACTGACGACCGCCGCGACTTGGCCGTTGCAATCGATCACGGGTGCACCCGAGGCGCCGTGATCGATAATAAGGCGGTTGTCACCTTCAAAAAATTCCAGGAGTGCCATGCCGGTGAGTTTCCCGTCATCGCCGAACCGAACAAACCGTCCGCCCACCAGCTGCAGGTGGCCGGCTGGATACGCGAGGGTGATGAGCTCCTCTTCAGGTGAAAGAGGCTCCTTTCGGATCGCTATGCTCCGCGCATCGGACGCGGCGCGCTCGAGTTCGATGACGGCAAGCCTTTCCGCCTGGGCTCCCGCCAGGCGCTGGATGCGCGCAGAGATGAACTGGCTGCGATCTCCGTCCATGATTTCGAGAGGTTTCCACGCCTCGGTCGAGAGCTTCATCCCTGCAGTGACGTGCTCGGCGGTGACGATCGTCGTTGGGGACAGGAACCAGCCGGTGCCCCGCACGCCGACGAGGCTTGGACGCTCATTGCGCTCCGCGTCATCGAAATACCGCATAATGCTGACGGTCGAGTGCGCGAGCTGGGCGGCGTCGATGCAAGCTGCACGAACGGACTGAGTGTTTGAAAACAGAAGTAGAGAAGCAAACAGCAGATGACCAGCGCGTCCATGCATTGCAATGAATCCCCGTGCCCATTCAAAGTGAAAGGGCAGGCCTGTGACTGAGCAACAGGGGGGATCGACTTTTCCGGAGGTTTTCCTGAAGCTTGGGAAATTTCTGTGAGCTCTGTGGCGCTTTCGTCACAGCCTTGAGGATCTGGCGCAATCACCCGTTATCGTTCGCGATCTGACCAACTAGAGCTTGGGAAGTCGCGCCTGTCCCTAGTTCGGAGCGGCTACGTTGAACTCGATCAAATCCGAGCCATTTCAGGAGGCTAGTCGGCGGCTTGGGAAATTCTGCGGCTGCAACGGAGGACAGGCAATTGAGCTGGTGGCGGTCTGCTCCGCGGGTTGTCGCAAAGTGTCCGAAGGTGATTCCCCAAATAGCCCGCGATAGGCGACCGAAAAACGTGCTAGCTCCCAGAAACCGTGATCCGTAACAATACGGGTGACCGTTGCTGTGGACGAATGTGCGGCCAGCAACGCCCGTCGAACGAGATGCATTCGGCGCAATGTCAAATAACGGATTGGCCCCATGCCAAGATGTTCTTCGCAGGAGGCGCGAAGCGTTCGCTCTGCCGCGCCGATGGCCGTGCAGATCTCGGTGAGGTAGAGCGGCCGGTCAGGATTTGCCTCCAGGAATTCCACGAACCGCGTGAGGATGGTGTGGTGACTCCGGCGGCCTGCGGTCGGCTCCGCAGTGTGTCCTTCGGCGAGGCATCTGACCACGATGTGACTGAGCTCATTCTCCAACGCCCGACTCACCTGAGGGATTTCCAATATGTCCGGGGTGTCATGAGCAAGTTGCCCGATGCTCTTGTGCATTTTAAGCAGTCGAAGCATCAGTCCAGGAGGCGGACGAATGATGGACTTTCGCGCGGCCTCCGGTAACTCACGTCCGGTTATTGCTTCGGCAGCAGCAGACAGATATTCGGATGGGAGGGACACCGTGGCATAGTGAAAGTCGGCGTCAGATCGTTGGTGTACGAGGTCGGACCTGTTCATGACGATGTCGCCTGGCAGAACGTCCAGGCCGCAATCAAGCAATGATGATGAATTGCATTCGGTCAGAAAGCCGAGCGATCTGCGGCCGGGCTTGACCGCGACCGTATTGATCTCCGGCAGTGATATGTGGATTCGGTGCATCCAAATCCCGTTCATGCCGATTTGTGTGACATCGGCATGGAAGTTTCCCTTCGACGTGGGAAACAGCGCGACATCGGCAGAAGGAAAAATTGCTTGGCACGCCGATGGATCATCAAAACTGAAAACTCTACTCAACGCCATTTCTGTTCTCCCCGAAACAGAAAGTACGATTTAGTCGGGTTCTGCTAACGCGGAGGGGACTTAGGTTTCGCGAAAACGGGATTGGCAGTGTGGCCGCGGCCCCACAAATCTAAATTTTATTTTAGCCCTGGCGCAACCCTTTTCAACCTGCGATTAGTTGACGCAAGTCAATGCCCGGATTGTGACGCGTCGCTGACGCTGTTGCGCTTCAACACCAGCCAAGCCTTCATTCTAAGGCTTCGCGAAATTGTTGATGGGCCCTTCAAAAGGAATTCTGCCACAATTGTGGGAAGGCTAACCCACCAAAATACCTGCGCACGTATTCTAGCGAGGGTCACCGCTTGTCCATTCGTGAGGCGCCGCCCGCGTGATCACACATGCACGGCATTGGATCGGATCGAACGCAAGCCTATTTTGCGTTATCTCCCTCAGGGGACCGCCCCCATTTTTCACCGATCTCTGCTCAAAAATTTGCGCTGGCCACCTTGATGAGCTTTCGCAAAGTCGTCCAGTGGCAGCGCAGCAACAACCATTCTGACGTTGAGGTTGACGCCTTTCACGGAAAGCATCCCGCCGGAAGCGAGTTGGTGAATGAAAGCGGGGTCGGCAACAGTCGCGGCCACGCAGCCGTTGGCCAAACAAATTGCGAAGGGAATCTGCATTGAGGCGCCATCGTCGACTGTCAGCTTGATGTCGGGCTGCAGAAAGAGTTCTGAAGGCAGATAAACCTGCAGCCTTGCGGCCGGCCCATTCTCTCGTTCGATCAAGTCGACCCTGAGAACGACCTGACCCGGCCACTGGTTAGAAGGCTTTTTCCACGGCGATCAAAAATCACAGCGCAATATCAATAATATACGAGTTCGTGGTTTTATTTTGAATGGCGCGCCAGATCCAAGAGAAATCCCGGATCCAAGAGAAATCCATGGGCTAACCCGGCTGGTTGGCAAGCACGCTTCTTGCTTGTCGTCGTTGCGGGCGAACTTCACGCGCCCCAAGTGCACGTAGTCCCTGGGCCGTTCATTGAGCTCCGCGAGCACGGCAAATAGCGCCCGGCATCGACGCCTATGTTTTGTTGACATGCGACCGTCCCCGATTGCACCCCTTGGGTAGGTGCTGCGCATGGGAACAGCAAATTAAAGTTGTGAACTCCGCAATACTACCGGACGCGTCATCCTGCCCCGATTTGAGCACGTTTCGGAGTCCGACCGGCGTCCCGGACGCGAGAGAAAGACTTTCCCGGCGACGCAGTTGACGACGATAAAATACGCGTCAAGATTGTGCTTAAGCTGCGGGGGGCAAAAAGGTGCAACAAGCAACCTCATCAGGTGTGCGGGACGCCAACTCCCCCGGCGCGTCGCGCTGGTCCAGCGAAAACGTGCTTCGACCGGCGCCGGGCGGCATCAAGGGCTGGCTGATGGCCTTTGCCCTTTCGACCGGGTTTCCGCTGCTGTTTCGCCTGCTGCGCTGGCTGCCATGGAACCTCCGTCTCGGCGTGGTGTTTGCGACGCGCTACGACGAGGTTTGTGAAATCTTTCGCAACGACGCGGCGTTCCGCGTCGCCTACGGGAAAAAGCTCCACGTCATCACGGGCGGCGAGCCATTCTTCCTGAGCATGGACGACACGCCGCAGTATCGCCACGACACAGAGGCGCTGCGAAAGGCCGTGCGGGTCAGCGATATTCCGGCCCGCCTCATTCCCGAGGTGGAACGCCTCGGCGAACAGCTCGTCAACGACGCCATCGCCGATGGCAAGGGGCAGATTGAAGTCGTCGAGCTGGTTCGCCGCATCACCTTCGAGCTTTATCAGTCCTATCTGGGAATTCCCGATCCGCCGGGAGCTGCCCTGCCTGCCTCGCTGATGCGGCTGTTCGAATTCCAGTTTGCCGACGATTTTGACGATCCGGAGCTGCGCAAGGAGGTCGACGTCGTCGGGCCGGCGCTGCGAAGTCATATCGATACGCTGATAGCAGCGAGAAAGACGGCAGGCGTGGTGCAGGATGACGTCCTCGGCCGCTGCGTCGCCATGCAGGCGGCAGACCCCGCGAGCTTCAGCGATGCGCAGATCCGCACCTCGCTGTTGGGCCTGATCTATGGCGGGCCGCCGCAGCCGCCGATGGTGGTGCCGCAGGCGCTCGAGCAGTTGCTGCGCCGTCCCGATGCCCTGAAAGGCGCGCAGGAGGCCGCGCGCAGTGCCGACGACAAGCTGCTCGCCGGCTTTGTCTTCGAGGCGATGCGGTTCGATCCGGTGGCGCCGTTCCTGCGGCGCGTGGCGAAGCAGGACGCGGACATCGCGGCGGGCACGCCACGCGCCGTCACCATCCCCCGGGACAAGACCGTGCTGGTCGCTGCCAGCTCGGCCATGATGGATGAGCGGCGGGTGCCGAACCCGACGCAGTTCGATCCGAACCGCGCGGGCGACCAATATATCCATTTCGGCCTCGACCATCATCAATGCTTCGGGATCCACATGAACAACGCGCTGCTGCCGCTGATGCTGAAGGCGCTGCTGAAACGGCAGAATCTGCGGCGCGCGCCCGGCGCCAGGGGCAAGCTCAGCAAACGCGGCCCTTTTGCCGACCAGCTCTGGGTCGCGTACGAGTAGCATGGCGGATCTGACATTCGCTACGGTACGCAGGATGAATTGAGCTCTTCGCGAAACCATCATCTTCGTGAATCGCGGAATGATTGGTATCGCTTCCGCCTTCGCTCTTCGAGCTTCGGCGGACAAGTCGCTCCACCCATCCTGGGCTTGCTGCAACAGGGTCGCCGGGGCATCAGCCCTGGACGCATTGACAGCCAGAGCACCCGATAGCAAGCTCGCGCAGCCATCCCTCGGGCGAAGCCTGCATCTTGGGCGCGCCGAACGAAATCACCTGGAGGTCCAATCGTGGACAGATCAATCCTGCTCGCCGCCGTCTGCGCATCGACGCTCGTGGCGGCTCCGGCCGCTTCCGCCAAAACCCTGGTGTTCTGCTCGGAAGGCAGCCCCGAAAACTTCTATCCCGGCGTCAACACCACAGGCACCTCGTTCGATGCCAGCGAGCCGGTCTACAACCGCATCGTCGAGTTCGAGCGCGGCGGCACGCAAGTGAGGCCGGGCCTTGCCGAGAAGTGGGCGATCTCGGAGGATGGCACCGGCTACATCTTCTACCTGCGCAAGGGCGTGAAGTGGCATTCGTCAAAGTCGTTCAAGCCGACGCGCGACTTCAATGCCGACGACGTCATGTTCTCGATCGAGCGGCAATGGAAGGAAGACAATCCGTACTTCAAGGTGACGAGCACGAACCATTCCTATTTCGGCGACATGGCGATGCCGAAACTCTTGAAATCGGTCGAGAAGGTCGACGACTACACCATCAAGGTGACGCTCAATCAGCCGGAAGCCCCGTTCCTCGCCGACCTCGCGATGCCGTTCGCATCCATCCAGTCCAAGGAATATGCCGATGCCATGCTGAAGGCCGGCACGCCGGAAAAGATCGACCAGGACCCGATCGGCACCGGGCCGTTCTATCTGGTGCAGTATCAGAAGGACGCCGTGATCCGTTACAAGGCCTTCCCTGAGTTCTGGGGCGGCAAGGCCAAGATCGACGACCTCGTCTATTCGATCACGCCGGATGCGTCGGTGCGCTGGGCCAAGCTGCAGAAGGGCGAATGCGACGTGATGCCCTATCCGAACCCGGCCGACCTCGATGCGATCAGGAAGGATCCCAACATCACGGTGCTGGAGCAGCCGGGCCTCAACATCGGCTATCTGGCGTTCCAGACCCAGAAGAAGCCGTTCGACGACGTGCGCGTGCGCAAGGCCATCAACATGGCGCTCGACAAGAAGGCGATCATCGACGCCGTTTACCTGTCGACCGGCATCGCGGCGAAAAATCCGATCCCGCCTTCGATGTGGTCGTACAATGACGAGGTCAAGGACGATCCCTATCATCCCGAAGCGGCCAAGAAGCTGCTGGCCGAGGCGGGATATCCGAACGGCTTTGAAACCGATCTGTGGGCCATGCCGGTGCAGCGGCCCTACAATCCGAACGCCAGGCGCATTGCCGAGCTGATGCAGGCCGACCTCGCCAAGATCGGCGTCAAGGCCGAAATCAAGTCCTATGAATGGGGCGAATACCGCAAGCGGATGCAGGCCGGCGAGCACCAGATGGGCATGCTGGGCTGGACCGGCGACAACGGCGACCCCGACAACTTCCTGCACACCCTCTTGGGCTGCGCCTCGGCGCAATCCGGCGGCTCGAACGTCGCAAAGTTCTGCTACAAGCCGTTCGACGATCTGGTGCTGAAGGCCAAGACCGTCAGCGATCAGGCCGAGCGGACCAAGCTGTATGGGCAAGCCCAGGTGATCTTCAAGGAGCAGGCGCCGTGGTTCACCATCGCGCATGCCGTGCAGCTCAAGCCGGTCAACAAGCGCGTGGTTGACTTCAAGCTGTCGCCGTTCGGACGCCACACCTTCTATGGCGTCGACGTCAAGGACTAGCGGGTTGAAATGAGGTTCGATCGAGCCACATCGGCGCTGCGCCCCCTCCCCCGGTGCGGGGCAGGGCTATCGCATATGAGTGGCGCTCTCTCCGTTTGCCTCCCCCGCTTGCGGGGGAGGTCGCCGCGCTTGCGCGGCGGGTGGGGGCCGCCCTGGCCTCCGCTGCAGCCTTTTTCGCACGACGCCCCCACCCCAGCCCTCCCCC
>NZ_JAFATE010000907.1 GCF_019244115.1 Bradyrhizobium sp. | reverse complement strand
TCGACGGTGGATTGGTAAGGCAGCTCCTGATGGAGCCGCTGGTAGATCTTCTCCCGCGTGATCTCGGCCGCGAGCTGCCGCATCGGCGCATCCGACATCTGGTCTTCGGGATAATGGAAGGGCCCGACCGGCATCCGCACAGCGAGCGTCGCCCTGAGGTCACTGACACCATCGCCGGAGAAGGCCGAGATCATGAAGGTGCCGGCGAAGGGAAGCCGGTCGTCGGCCGCTTTCGCCAGCGCCAGCAGCCTTTCGCGTGGGACCAGATCGATCTTGTTGAGCACCAGGATCTTCTCGTGGGCGACGTCCGACAGCCGCTCAAGGATAGCATCGGCTTCCTCGTCGATGCCCGCTTTCGCATCCAGCAGCACGCAGACGAGGTCTGCGTCATGCGCGCCGCTCCAGGCGGTCGAGACCATGGCGCGGTCCAGCCGCCGCCGCGGCGCGAAGATGCCGGGCGTATCGACCAGGATGATCTGACTGTGGCCTTCAACCACGATGCCGCGTATCAGCGCCCGCGTCGTCTGCACCTTGCGCGACACAATGGTGACTTTCGAGCCGACCAGCGCGTTGACGAGGGTCGACTTGCCGACATTGGGGGCGCCGATCAGCGCCACGAAGCCGCAGCGGGTCTCGGCCGGCGGCACCCTCGCCGCGTCCTGATCAGCCATCATTGCTGGCGCCGCCGACGCCTTCGCGTTCGATCATGACGGAGGCTGCGACCTTCTCCGCGGCCCGCTTGCTGCCGCCGACGCCTTCCGCGGGCGCGAGCCCCGGCAGATCGACGACGACGCGAAACAAGGGATCATGGTGCGGTCCGGTGCGTTCGACCTCGCGATAGACCGGCGTCGGCAATCCCTTGCCCTGCGCCCATTCCTGCAGCACGGTCTTCGGATCGCGCAGCGGCCGCCGCGGCTTATGCATCCGCTCGGTCCAGTTGCGCTCGACGAATTCGGCAGCAGTGGCATAGCCGCCGTCGAGAAAGATCGCGCCGATCACCGCCTCGCAGACGTCGCCGAGCACGGATTTGCGCAGCCGTGCGCCGGCACCAGCCCCGACCGCACCGAGCTTGATGTCGTCGAGCAGGCCGAGCGATTTTGCCACGTCCGCGCAGCTCTCCTTGCGCACGAGGTCGGCCAGGCGCTTCGACAGTTCGCCCTCGTCGGCGCCGGGAAAGGCGCGGTACAGCATGTCGGACACGATCAATCCGAGCACGTGATCGCCGAGAAACTCCAGGCGCTGATAACTGTCGCCGCGCTTGCGCGACGACTTCAACGCGGAGACATGCGTGAACGCGGTCGCGAGCAGGTTGGCATCGGCAAACTTGTGCCCGATGCGCGCCTCGAGCGCGGCGGTCGCGGCCTTGGCGCTGGCGCGGCTGCGCTTCTTGCGCGGCGCGGCGCCCTCGGCGCCGCTCACCGCCGTCTGGCGCAGCGGGCCTGCGGCCTCCGTGGTCTTGATGTCAGGCGTTTCGTCTTTCATCGCACGATTTTGAACAGCCTGTTCCAGCGCACCGACACCGGCCAGCGCCAGAAAGCCCAGGCATGCTCGCCTTCGGCAATGGAAAAGAAGATCATCTGGGCGCGGCCGACGACATTTTCCAGCGGCACATAGCCTACTGCCGACTGCACGCGACTGTCCGTCGAATTGTCCCGGTTGTCCCCCATCATGAAGAAGTGCCCGGGCGGGACGGTGTAGACATTGGTGTTGTCGTAAAAGCCGTTGTCGACGCAATCCAGCGACTCGTAGCTGACCCCGTTCGGCAGCGTCTCGCGCCAGCGCTTGACCCGGGCGGTCGCTTCGTTGCCGCAGGGGTCCTCGCCGATGAAATCGGGAAGTCGCTCGCGCTGGATCGGCTTCTCATTGATATAGAGCAGGCCTTCTTTCATCTGGATGCGGTCGCCCGGCAGGCCGATCACGCGCTTGATGTAGTCGGTGGTGTCGTCCTTCGGCAGGCGAAACACGACGATGTCGCCGCGCGAGGGCTCCGAGCCGAAGATGCGGCCGGAGAACAGCGGCGGCGACAGCGGAATCGAATAATGGCTGTAGCCGTACGAATATTTCGAGACGAAGAGATAGTCGCCGACCAGCAGCGTCGCCTTCATCGACCCCGAGGGAATGTTGAAGGGCTGGAACAGGAAGGTGCGAATCACCAGCGCGATCAGCAACGCGTGGATAACGACGCGAATGGTCTCGCCCAGGCCGCTCTCAGTCTTTGTTCCGGATGTCACGCTCATGACGTTCCCAATCCCCGCAGCGCGATTGCGCAGCCCCGCAATGACAGCAAGACCCCCACGGCGCGAACAGCGCTAAAGCTTCGCGTCGGAGGAATCGAGCCCAATTCTGATAACGGCGGCCAACTCCGGCGCAAAGGCTAAATCCGCCCCTTCTGTCGGCCATTCTTTCCGCGCAAACTTGTAGACGTTTGTCTTGAGCCGCGCAACAAACGGCTGCAACAGAACTTCACAAGCAGCTGAAAAACAAAACATTTTTAGTTTCAGTCGCGCCGGCGCAGGCGGCGCGGAATCATCAGCTAGGAGTTGCCCCTGTTGACCGCCGAAATTATGACGAAAGCCTGCGCGAGCGGCCAATCGTCTGTGATACTTAGGTCGATCCGAGCCTCAAGTCCGTCCGGCGTCAGCTGCTTCAGCCGCGCCAGCGCGCCGCCGGTCAGTTGCATGGATGGCCGGCCACCCGGCAGATTGATGACGCCCATGTCACGCCACCAGACGCCGCGGCGGATTCCGGTACCCAGTGCCTTGGAACAGGCCTCCTTGGCCGCGAATCGCTTGGCATAGGTCGCAACCACCATGTTCTCGTTCTTCGCTCGGCGCGCCGCCTTGGCGCGCTCGGCCTCGGTGAAGATGCGATCGAGGAACCGGTCGCCATGCCGCTCGATCACCTTGGCGACGCGGCGAATGTCGATCAGATCGGAACCGATGCCGATGATCATGCGGTGAGTGCCCTCCTTGGATTAACCTCGCCTGCCGCCCTCCACCACCTCAGGACAGCGGAGCAGCGAAGCTCCGGCCCAGATCCATGGCCGCGCGCATGGTCCTGACCACTTCGGTCAGGTCAGCGAATAGCGCTTCGCCGATCATGAAGTGGCCGATGTTGAGTTCCATGATCTCCGGCAGCTTGGAAATCGTCTCGGCGGTGCCGTAGTCGAGGCCATGCCCGGCGTGAACCTCGAGACCGGCCGCGCGGGCGAGCCCGGCTCCAGTAATGATTCGGGCAAATTCAGCTTCCGCTTTGGCAGTTTCGCCAGCAACCGTCGCATCGCACCAGGCGCCGGTGTGGATCTCGATCACGGGCGCGCGCAAGCTTGCGGCCATCTCGATCTGGTGCGGATCGGCTGATATGAACAGCGAGACGCGGATGCCGGCGTCATTCAGCCGCGCGATGAAGGGTTTTAGAGAATTGTGCTGGCCGACCACGTCGAGCCCGCCTTCCGTCGTCACCTCCTGGCGCCGCTCCGGCACCAGGCAGACCGCGTGAGGCGCGGTCTTGAGCGCGATCTTCAGCATCTCGTCGGTCGCCGCCATCTCGAAATTGAGCGGCTTGTCGATCTCCGCCTTCAGTCGCGCCATGTCGTCGTCGCGGATGTGCCGGCGGTCCTCGCGCAGATGCGCGGTGATGCCGTCCGCCCCGGCCGCGATCGCGGTGAGCGCGGCCCGCACCGGATCGGGATGGCGTCCGCCCCGCGCATTGCGGAGGGTCGCAACATGGTCGACATTGACACCGAGGCGCAGCGGAGGAGTTTTTGACATCACGGACTCGCGAATATCTCTTTAGCGGACGGCCCGATATGGCGTCAGGCCCCGCAGCGACACAACAGCGCTTCTTGCAGAGCTACCCATTGACCCGCTCGACCTTCGCCACCACCGCCTTGGCGCGCAACTGGGCGATGATCGCACTCAGGTGCTTCAGATCGTAGACTTCGAGATCGATGGTGACTTCCGTGAAATCGGGAGAACGCCGGTGCATGCTGATATTGTCGATATTGCCGTCATGTTCGGCGATGACGGTCGCGACCTGGGCGAGGCTGCCGGGTTCGTTGACGCTGTGAACCAGGATCCGCGCCGGGAACCGCTGCGGAATGGTCTCGTCAACATCCCAGCGCACGTCCAGCCAGCGCTCGGGCTCGTCGTCAAAGTCCTTCAAGGCCGGTGACTGAATCGGATAGATCGTGATCCCCTCGCCCGGCGAGACAATCCCGACAATGCGGTCGCCCGGAACCGCGCCGCCATTCGGCGCGAATTTTACGGGAAGATCGGAATTGATGCCGCGCACCGGAATCGCCGACGGGCTGCGCGCCGGATCCGGCGGCGATTTCAGCTTGAGCTTGACGGCCAGACTGGCCTTCTTGGCGGCGCCGTAGCGCGCGACCCGCTCCTCCTTGTAGTCGGGATACATGGCCCGCGCGACGTCGGAGGCCTTCATCTCGCCGCGGCCGACCGCGGCCATGACATCCTCGATCGAGGCGCGCGCCAGGCGCGGCAGCGCGCCCTTCAGCTTGTCGTCGGCATAATCGAGCTTGGCGCGCTCGAACAGGCGCTCGACGATGCGCCGGCCAAGCCCGGCATACTGGTCGCGCACGGCGGTGCGGGTCGCACGCCGGATCGCCGCGCGCGCCTTGCCGGTCACTGCAAGCTGCTCCCAGACCGCCGGCGGCGCGCCCTGCGCCTCCGAGGTCAGCACCTCCACCTCGTCGCCGTTCTGCAGCTCCGAGGACAGCGGCGCGAACTTGCCGTTGATCTTGCAGCCGACCGCGCTGTTGCCGACGTCGGTATGAACGGCATAGGCGAAGTCGATCACATTGGCGTGGCGCGGCAGTGCG
>NZ_JAFATE010000741.1 GCF_019244115.1 Bradyrhizobium sp. | reverse complement strand
GGATCTGGAGCAGGCACTGGCGGCAACGCCGCGCAAGCACGTCTGCGTCCTCGTCACCGAGTGGGGGAAGCCCTTCAGCGTGGACGGCTTCTCCGGCTTCATGCGCGATTCCATCAAGGCCGCTGGAATCACCGACCTGACGTGCCGGCCGCACGGGCTCCGCAAGACGCTGGGGCGGCTCCTCGCCGATGCTGGATGCAGCGCGCACGACATCATGGCAGCGCTCGGCCACAAGACCCTGGCCGAGGCCGAGCGCTACACGCGCGAGGCCGATCGCAAGCGCGGCGGCAAGCGCGCCGTGGTGGCGCTCAACGAACATCGGGCGAACAAATCTCCCCAAACCACTCCCAAGCGTTTGGGGAAAATCGCTAAAAGCGAAGGGAAAACAACGTCGTGATTAGGCGGGTGGCGCTCCCTAGGGGAATCGAACCCCTGTTCCAGCATTGAGAGGGCCGATCCGTAGTGCTCATCGCAAACGAGTTGGCGGCAGCCCGTGTGCGCCGATGCCTAACACATTGTGGAGAGCAGCCCGCTAGAACGGTTCGCGAAAACACCGTTTGAAAAACCGTTTGAGTTTGGCGTTCTCAAACGGTGAACATCGCTAAACTATTGATTTGCTTGGTGGGCGCACCAGGGCTCGAACCTGGGACCCGCTGATTAAGAGTTAGCGGGTCGGGTTTATCGCAAAAAAAGACCTCCCGTGCCTTGCTCTGCCCTCATCCTTTTCGCGATCAACGAGCTGCTTCATCCAGAAACGAGTCAACAGGCGCGATGCACCCGGAAGCGCTCGGTCGCTCACTCCGACGGCACCCCCCACGCGTTCAGCGTAGCAGGGCCCCAATCGACGCCAGCAGAAATGTGGGCACGGCGAGCGCGCTCCCTACCAAGCGAACAAAACGGGAAACAGGAATTGCTTACAACATTGCTTACGGATTGCTTACTGCCAAACGAGGCGAAATAGAGATTGCTCAACGATTTCAGAATGGTGGGGGAGGTAGGACTCGAACCTACGAAGCCATGAGGCGGCTGATTTACAGTCCCCTCCTTCCCTTTGAAATTGCTCGGGTCTGTAAGCAATGACAGCCATGCGCCGGTGGTTTTCCGACGGGAAGTCACCCCCTGCCGCGCCAGCCGGCACGCAGGTGACGGCATCGCCGGCCCCTGGCCCACATGATCGCGCGTCAAATTTCCAGGCCGTCCGCTCTCGCAGCCGCCGATCAGCTCTTTTTCCTCGATCGGGCGTCCATTGGTCCCGCGCTGATCCATATCGCGCGGACCGCGGAACAATGACCCAAACGCGGACTCGGCCCTGCAAAGGACCGTTGGCTGCTCAAGTGGGGCGACGACCGCAATTTCTTCACCGCCGGCAAGCAGCGGATGCCGCGCCCTCGATCCTCGTTCGAGACGAGAAAACAGATAGACCAAGACCGCAATTCCGCGAATGATGCCTCAAACCGTGAGACGTCACGGGTTACGGCTCGGCTTGGCTAGCACGAAGATTGCATATTTTCTGTGCTGAAACGGACCTCCCTAAACCTGACATGAACCTGATCAGTCTCGACATCCGTATGCTCCGGTCGCTGATATCGGTTGTCGAGACCGGGAGCATCACAGAGACGGCACGACGGCTTGGCCGCACCCAACCCGCCATTACCTTGCAATTGCAGCGTCTCGAAGAGCTCACGGGCAAGCAGCTGTTCCTGCACGGGGGGCGCCGCCTTGCGCTGACGGAGGACGGCGGCACGGTATTGACGTATGCCAAATCCATCCTGCGGCTGCACGACGAATTGATCTCACAGCTCGCTTCCCAGGAGATCGAAGGCCAGGTCGTGCTCGGCACGCCGGACCTCTATGCGGCGTTCATGCTGCCATCGATCCTCTCCGTATTCCGCAAATCCTTTCCGCGCATCCAGGTCGAGCTGAATTGCGCGCTATCGACGCCCTTGGTCGGCCTCGTCAAGCGCGGCGAGGTCGACATCGCACTCGTCACGCGCATGAACGATTTCACCGGCGGCCAAGTGGTGCGGCGCGAGCAGCTCGTCTGGATGACCGGCGACCAGTCCTGCGCGCACCAGGAGCGGCCGGTGCCACTGGCATTGCTGCCGCCGGGAAACATCTATCGCGACTATGCCATCGACAGCATGGAGCGGGCAGGCCTGCGCTGGCGCATTGCCTGCGTCAGCGAAAGCGTGGGCGGTTTGCAGGCCGCAGCCTTTGCAGGGATGGCAGTGACGGTACTTGGCCGCAGCGCGCTGGTTCCCGCGATGCGCGAGATTGGTCCAAAGGAGGGATTGCCGCCGCTGCCGGAGGTCGAATTGCTGCTCTACAAGTCGAGTGGCGCCACGTCGAAGGCCGCGACCGCGTTGCACGATTATCTGGCGCACTATCTGCGCCTCGATGAGCAGCTCGGCAAGAGTGGAATTCCGATCGAAGTGGCGTAGCGTGCCCTCTCTTGTTCGCTCCCCGCGAGCCGCTGCGAGCACCCTCACACCTTCGCGCGCGCCTTCGATTCCCTGCTCTCTTGCGCCGTCAATGGCGGCCAATGCTGCGCCCAGGGCTGCGCCTGCTCGAACGCGGCGGCGATCCGGAAGATCGTCGGCTCGTCGAGCCAGGGAGCTATGATCTGCAGACCGATCGGTAGTCCCTCCTCGTCGAAGCCGCACGGCACCGTGGCGGCGGGAAGACCGGCGAGATTGATCGGCCAGGAGAACGGCGACCAGCCGAGATGCGGATCGACCGCGCGTCCATCTACGCTGCTGACGCCAATCTCGCCGGCCGCGAACGCGGTGATGGCCACCGTCGGCGTCACCAGCGCATCGACCCGCTCGAACAGTTTTTGGAACGCACCGCGCGCCTGGCCGCGGCGATAGCCGGCCGCGATGTAATCGGTGCCGCTGTAGCGCCGTCCGGTGCTGACCACCCTGCGGTACTCCGGCTCGGAGTCCGCGAGATCGTCTCCGGTCTTGCCGCCCACCGCGGCCGCCTGTTCAGTAAAGGCGATCGGCTTCAGCGTGTGTTCGAGGATCTCCGGATCGATATCAGGCCCATCTGCGCTGATCCACGCGCCACAATCTTCCAGGATAGCGAGCGCCCGCGCAAAGCTCGCACGAACCTGCGGACTGACGGCGGCATAACCGAGATCGACGCTGGCGCCGATCCGCAGGCCGCGCAGCGGATGGGGCCTCGCATCGAAGCTGCGCGGCCCGACCGGAAGACTCGCCGGATCGCGCAGGTCATGGCGCGCAATGATTTCGAGAACCAGCGCGGCGTCAGCGACCGTCCTCGCGATCGGGCCGGTATGCGCGAGCGACGCCCAGGACGGCGGCATGAAGCCCGGGGCGCGCGGCACCAGCCCGAAGGTCGGCTTGAAGCCGAACACGCCGCAGAACGACGACGGCACGCGGATCGAGCCGACACCATCGGTGCCGATCGCGATCGGACCGCAGCCCGCCGCCACCGCCGCCGCCGCGCCGCCGCTCGATCCGCCGCTGGTGCACCACAGATTCCAGGGATTGCGCGTCAGACCCGAAACCGGACTGTCCGCCGTCAGCTTGTAGCCTGCCTCGCAGGTCGTGGTCTTGCAGGTGACGATCGCGCCCGATGTCTTGAGCGCCGCGACGACGGCCGCGTCGACATCGGGAACAAAACCCCGGTTGAGCGGCGCGCCGCCATAGGCCGGCACGCCGGCAACGAACACCAGATCCTTGATGGTCACCGGAACGCCTGCCAAAGGCGGCAGCGCGTCGCCCGAGCGCATCGCGATGCTGAGTCGATCAGCCTCGGCGCGCGCCTCGTCGTACATCGGCGTAACCACGATGTTGCACGCGGCATGTACATCCGTCAGCGCAGCGATCGTTTCGTCGACGACGTCACGCGGCGTGAATGCCTTGCGCCGATAGCCGTCGATGATCTCGATCGCCGTAAGCGCGGCAAGGCCGCCTGATGCGCCCGCCCGACCTGAAACTTCGGTCATTCCCAATCCTTCAGGCCGCACCGAGCGCCGTCGCAACGGCGCGTTTCGCCATCACCGTCACCAGATGGGCCCGGTAACCGGCATCAGCATGGATGTCGCTGGTCAGGCCCTCAGCGTCGATCTTGATCGCCGCGATGGCCGTGGGGTCGAACGCCTCGGCGAGCGCGCGCTCCATCTGCGGCACACGAAACACGCCCGACCCCGCCCCTGTCACCGCGACGCGGACGCCTGTGGCGGTCTTCGCAACGAATACGCCGACCACCGCGTAGCGGGAGGCCGGCGCCTTGAACTTGGCATAGCCGGCGGAAAGCGGCACGGGGAAGCGGATCGCCGTGATGATCTCGTTCGGCTTCAGTGCGGTCTCGAACAGGCCGAAAAAGAAATTTTCGGCCGCGATTTCGCGCGCACTGGTAACGATGGTCGCGCCAAGGCCGAGCACGCCGGCCGGATAGTCCGCCGCCGGATCATTGTTGGCGACAGAGCCGCCGATGGTGCCGCGGTCGCGTACCGCCGGATCGCCGATGACAGAGGCCAGCGCGGCGAGCGCGGGGATCTGGCTCTTCACCAGCGGCGACGACGCGACCTCGGCATGGGTCGTCATGGCGCCGATCGTGACGACCGCATTGCCGTTGCTGCAGCCCTTGATATCAGGAAGACCGGCGAGATCGACCAGCGCGGCCGGGGCCGCCAGCCGCTGCTTCAGGGTCGGGATCAGTGTCATGCCGCCGGCCAGCGGCCGGCTCTCGGGCTGCTCGGCGAGCAGGCTGACCGCTTCGGGAATTGCGTTCGGCTGGTGATATGCAAAAGACCTCATCAAAATCCTCCCTTCATTCCGCGGCGATCGGCAACGACGCGTTCTGGATCAGGCGCCAGATCCGGTTCGGCGTCGCCGGCATGTCGACATGGGTGACGCCGAGATGCGCCAGCGCATCGACCACCGCATTGATGACGGCGGCCGGCGAGCCGATCGTGCCGACCTCGCCGCAACCCTTCACGCCCATCGGCGTGTGCGTGCACAGCGTCGAATGGGTCGCGACCTTCATCATCGGCAGATGATCGGCGCGCGGCATGCAGTAGTCCATCAGCGAGCCTGACATCAGCTGCCCGGAGGACTCGTCATAGACCGCGTTCTCGTAGAGCGCCTGGCCGACGCCCTGCACGATGCCGCCATGCAGCTGCCCCTCAACGATCATCGGGTTGATCACCGTGCCGACGTCGTCGACGGCCGTGTAGTCGACGAGCGTTACGGCGCCGGTCTCCGGATCGATCTCGACCTCGGCGATGTGACAGCCGCCGGGATAGGTGAAATTGACCGGATCGTAATAGGCCTGCTCCTCCAGCCCCGGCTCCAGCACCTCGAGTGGATAGTTGTGCGGCACGTAGGCGGCGACCGCGATCTCACCCAGCGTTTTCGCGCGGTCGGTGCCGGCGACCGAGAATTTGCCGGCTTCGAAATGGATATCGGCTTCGCTCGCTTCGAGCAGGTGAGCCGCGATCTTCTTGCCCTTGACGATCACCTTGTCCGCCGCTTTCGACAGCGCCGCGCCGCCGACCACCAGCGACCGCGAGCCATAGGTGCCCATGCCGAACTGCACGCGATCGGTGTCGCCAAACACGATGTCGACATTCTCGAAGGCCACGCCGAGCTTTTCCGACACGATCTGTGCGAACGTGGTCTCATGGCCCTGACCGTGATTATGGGTCCCGATCAGCACGGTGACTTGTCCCGCCGGATGCACACGCACGGTCGCGCTCTCATAAAGGCCACCGCGCGCACCGAGACGCCCGGCGAAGCGCGAGGGCGCAAGCCCGCAAGCCTCGACATAGGTCGAAAACCCAAGCCCGCGGAACTTTCCGCTACGCGCTGAGGCGGCCTTGCGCGTGCCAAACCACTTGACGTCGGCGGCGGCCAGCGCACCATCGAGACAGCCGATTGGATCGCCGGAATCGTACTGCACCAGGACCGGCGTCTGGTACGGATAGGCCTCCTTCGGGATCATGTTGCGGCGGCGCAGCTCGACGCGGTCGATGCCCATGTCGCTCGCGGCGACATCGACGATGCGCTCCAGCACGAAGGTCGCCTCCGGGCGGCCAGCGCCGCGATAGGCGTCGACCGGTACGGTGTTGGTGAAGACGACCTTGACGTTGCAGTAGATCGCGGGCGTCGTGTAGACGCCCGACAGCAACGGCCCGTAGAGATTGGTCGGTATGTTCGGCCCGAAAGTCGAGAGATAGCCGCCCATGTTCGCGAGCGTTTTCACGCGCAACGCGAGGAATTTTCCCTTCTCGTCGAGCGCAAGCTCCGCCTCGGTGACATGGTCGCGGCCGTGGCGGTCCGAAACATAGCATTCCGAGCGGCTCGCGACCCATTTGACCGGCCGCATCACCCGCTTCGCAGCCCAGGTGATGACCGCCTCCTCGCCATAGTGGAATTGCTTGACGCCAAAGCCGCCGCCGACATCGGGCGCCACCACCCGCACCTTGTGTTCGGGCAGCTTCAACACCAGCGCGCTCATCAGGAAGCGCACGACATGGGGGAACTGGCTGGTGGTCCACAGCGTGTGCTGGCCGGTGCCCGGATTATATTCGGCGATTGCCGCGCGCGGCTCCATCGGATTACCGATCAGGCGGTTGTTGACCAGGCTGAGCCGGGCGACATGCGCCGCCTTGCGAAACGCCGTGTCGACCGCCGCCTTGTCGCCGAGTTCCCAGTCGCAGCAGATATTGTTCGGCACGTCGTCGAACAGTTTTGGCGCCCCGGGCCTGACCGCGTCGAGCACGCCGACCACGGACGGCAGCACCTCGTAGTCGACCTTCACGAGCTCCGCAGCCGTGCTCGCATCCTCTACCGTCTCGGCGATCACGAACGCCACCATGTCACCGACGAAGCGGACCTTGCCCTGTGCCAGCATCGGGAACGGCGGCTCCTTCATCGGCACGCCCCGCGCGTCGGTAATGCCCCAGCCGCACGGCAACGAGCCGAGCCCGTCGGCTGCGACGTCCTCGCCAGTCAGGACCGCGATAACGCCGGGCATCTCCAGCGCCGCCTGCTTGTCGATGCCGCGGATGAGGGCATGCGCGTGCGGCGAGCGCAGGAAGACGCCGGCCGCCATTCCCGGCCGCTTGATGTCGGATACGTAATTGCCGCGGCCGGTGAGAAAACGCTGGTCTTCTTTGCGCCGCGGTGATGCGCCAATCCCGATGACATTGCCCATGGTCACTCTCCCGATCCGGCGCCGTGCATGGCAGCCGTGCCCGCCATCACGGCCAAGACGATGTTCTGGTAGCCCGTGCAGCGGCAGATATTGCCTTCGAGGCCGCGACGGACCTCGGCCTCCGTGAGCGCAGCCTTGGCGTGGGCGAGAGCGATCGCGCTCATCACCATGCCGGGCGTGCAGAACCCGCACTGCAGCCCGTGATGCTGGCGAAACGCCTCCTGCATCGGATGCAGCTGGTTCGATCCCGGAGCGCCCTGCAAGCCCTCGATGGTGACCAGTGATTTGCCCTGGAGCGCCGGCGCAAGAAGCGTGCAGCTCTTCACCGCCAGTCCATCCAGATGCACAACACAGGCGCCGCACTGGCTCGTGTCGCAGCCGATATGGGTACCGGTGAGGTTGAGATGCTCACGCAGGAGCTCGGTGACCAGGGTTGCCGGCTCGACATCCAACGTGACCGGCTTGGCATTGAGCGTGAATGATATCTGCACGGTGAGGCTCCGTTTCTTAAACAAGCAGGATCTAGGCCAGGGCACGCGCGCGGTCAGCGACCCAGGTCGCCAGCACCATGTCGCCGACATTGAGGGGATCGGCAAAGAATACGCGCTCGGGCACATAGGCGACGAACTCGTCATCGGGCACGGTGTCGAGCATGACCTTGACGAAATTGCCCTGGTATTCGATCGCCAGAACCCGGCTCGGCAGCGCGGACGCGTACCCCGGCGGCAGCTCACGGCCCGGCCGGATCAATTCGACGTCGTCGCGGCGGACCGCGATGTCGATGCGGTCGCCGACGCTCAAGCGTGCGCGCGCGCCGAGCGGTACCTCGATTGATCCCTGCATCGGGGGCACGATGACGAAGCTCGCGCCGTTGACCTTCTTGATGCGTCCATGCAGCACGTTCTGGCCGCCGAGAAACTCGGCCACATAGCGGTCGTTTGGCGTGGCGTAGACCTCGCGCGGGGGGCCGGCCTGCTTGATCCTGCCCTGCTCCATCACCACGACGAGATCGGCGAGCGCAATCGCCTCCAGCTGGGTATGGGTGACATGAATGAAGGTAATGCCGAGCTCGCGCTGCATCCGGCGCAATTCCTGCCGCATCTGCACGCGCAGCTGCTCGTCCAGCGCCGACAAGGGTTCGTCGAGCAGCAGGACGCGGGGCTCGGTGATCGCAGCCCGCGCCAGCGCGACGCGCTGCTGCTGGCCACCTGAGAGCTGCGCGGGCAGGCGGTCGGCGAACTGCGTCAGCCTGACCTTTTCCAACATGGCGTCGGCGGCGCGCAGCCGATCCGCCTTCGAGACGCCCCGGACGCGCAGCGCAAAGGTGACGTTGTCGCGCACCGACAGATGCGGGAACAGCGCATAGGACTGGAACATCATCGCGGTGCGCCGCGCGGCCGGCACCAGCCCGACGACGTTCTGCCCGCCGATCAGGATCTCCCCCACACTCGGATCCTCGTGGCCTGCGATCATCCGCAAAATCGTGGTCTTGCCGCAGCCGGAGGGCCCGAGGAAGCAGCAATAGGCGCCGTCCGCGATTCTCAGGTTGACGCCATCGACGACGTTGGTCGCGCCGTCAAAACTCTTGCATACGCCGGCCAGCTCGATGTCGCCACGCTCGATTCTCATTTACGACCTCTCCGGCGGCATGGCGCGGCCACCGCGTTTCTTCTGGATCAGGACGATCGTCCCGAGGCTGACTCCGATGATGATGAAGGAGACGATGGTCGTGACCGTGCCGAGCGCGTAGAGCGAGGGCGAGGTCACGTTCAGCGTCATGCTCCAGATTTCCAGCGGCAGGGTGTTGAGCGAGCCCGCGGTCTGCAGGCTGCGGGCAAACTCGTCGTAAGACAGCGTGAAGCCGAACAGCGCGACCGCGACCAGGCCCGGCGCCAGTACCGGGATGATGACGAGCCAGATGGTCTGCCAACGGCTGGCGCCGAGGTCGCGCGCCGCCTCCTCCCAGGCGTCGTCGAAGCGCGACATCACCGCGAACATCACCAGCACGCCGAATGGCAGGGTCCATGACAGCTGCGCGCCGAGCGCCGAGCCGTACCAGCTGGTTGCGATGCCGAGCGCCTGAAACAACAATCCGGTGCCGAGCCCGAGCACCAGCCCGGGCGCCACCAGGCTGCCGATCATCACATAGAACACGACACCGTCGCCTTTGAAGCGGCGGCGGAAACCGAGGCCGGCCATGAACGAGATCACGACGGTGAGGATGGTGACGAGAATGGCGAGCTTGATCGAGCGGTCGAACGAGCCTTTGACATCGCCGGTGCGCACCTGGGTGAACAGGTCGACGAACCAGTGCAGCGAATGCCCCTTCATCGGGAACACCAGACCGCCGCGGACATCCTGGAACGACAGGATGTAGATGCAGATCATCGGGCCGTAGAGTGCGAGCACGTAAAGCGCAAACAGCGTCGCCAGCGCATAGAAGGTCCAGGGCCGCGCACCGCTCCGCGGCGCGATCGCGCCACGTGCTGCCGGCATTGCGACGCCGTCGATCGTGGTGATCGCGTCACTCATTGCGTGATCTCCCGGCGGATGTCGACGGTGCGCAGGATCAGCGACACGATCGCGATCAGGATCAAGGTCAGCAACACCGCGCTTGCCGCCGCGGTCGGGTACTGCAGCACGCCGACATCCTCGTAGAACGCGCCCACCACCGAGGCCGAACCGCCGCCCGACATCACCTTGACCACGAAGAAGTCGCCCATCACGATCGACACCACGAAGATGGTTCCGAGCGCGATGCCGTTCTTCGACATCGGCAAGACGATCAGCCGCATGATGTCGAACCGGCTCGCAGCGGCGTCGACTGCCGCCTCGATGAGCTTCTTGTCGATGCGCGCCATCGAATTGAAGATCGGCACGATCATGAAGATCGTGAGCTGGTGGACATAGGCGATCACGACGGCTAGGTCGGAGAACAAAAGCACTTCGAGAGGCTGATGGATGACGCCGGTCGCGAGCAGCGCGTCATTGATGAGGCCCTCCTTGCCGAGCAGCGGAATCCACGAGATCATTCTTATGATGTTCGAGGTCCAGAACGGCACCGTGCAGACCAGGAACAGGCCGATCGCAAGCAGCTGGCTGCGGACGTGGAACACCAGGAAATAGGCGACGAGAAATCCGATCGCGAGCGTGAACACCCAGGTCAGGACGGTGAACTTCACCGTGGCGAGATAGAGGTTCAGCGTCAGCGCCGAGTGCAGGATCTCGGCATAGTTCGCCAGCGTGAAGGTAGGTGTCAGGCCACCAAAACCGTCGGTCGAAAAAAAGCTCGCCGCCAGCACCACCAGGATCGGCGCCACGAAGAACGGCACCAGCACGACCACGAGGGGCGAGACGAAAAACCATCCGGCGAGATTGGCGCGTAATGGGCGAAAGGCTGTTTGCATGGTTTGCGTTGCCATCCCGCTAACGACCAGCTTCAGAAAGGCTGGCGGCGCGCGCCGCCAGCAATGAAAGTTGATCGCGAGGACTACGCCACCTTGAAATCGTTCCAGCGCTTGTTCATGTAGGCGGCTTCGTCCATCAGCGTGTTCCAGCAGGAGATGTTGGTGACGCGGTCCAGGAACGAGCCGCCGTCGCGCTTGGTGCCGGACTTCTCCATCGCCACGCCATAGGGATCGTTGATCACCTCCGGCGCCGGCTTGCCCTCGTACCAGAAGTCCCATTCCGCAGGGGTCAGGAACTTCTTCGCGGTCGACGGCACCGGGCTGTAGTACCCGTAGCGCGCGACAAACCCGCCTTGCCATCCCGAGAGATACCAGTTGAGATATTCGTAGGCCGCGTCGAGCTTCTTGCCGGAGAGATGCTTCATCAGCCCCATGCCGTTGCACCAGCCGCGATAGCCTTCCTTGCCGTTCTTGACGTTGACCGGCGCGTAGACGCAGGGAATCTCCTTCACCCGCACGGCGGCGACCGCCGGCGACCACATCGACTGGATGACGACCTCGCCCGCCGCCATCAGTTGCACCGACTGGTCGAAGGTGGTCCAGGTTGCGCGGAACTGGCCTTCCTTCTTCAATTCGATCAGCTTGTTGCAGGTGAAGTCGATCTCCTCCTTGGTCATGTTGCCCTTGTTGCCGTACTTGATCAGGCCCGCGCTCTCAAAGCACAGCGCCGCGTCCATGATGCCGATCGCCGGCACGTCGAGGATTGCGGCCTTGCCCTTGAATTTCGGATCGATCAGGTCCTTCCACTCGGTGACCTCGTGGCCGACGAGATCGGGCCGATAGCCGATCGAGTCCGCGTTATAGACCTGCGGCAGGAAGGTGGCCCATTCGGTGATGCCTTCATGCAGATCGGTCGCGTCGGGTTTTTCGATATACATCGCCTCATAGGGCGAGATGCCCTGGCGCGGGATCTTGTGGCCGTCGATCTCGCCCTTGGTGAAGATCGGCAGGATGTTCTCGAACTCCTTGATCTTCTTGACCTCGATGCCCTGGATCACGCCGCGCTTGGCCGCGAGCTTGGCCTGCCAGCCCTCGAGATCGGCGATATCGACGGTATTGGGCTGGCTGATGAAGCGGTTGATCGCGGCCGACGTATCCAGGTTCTGCATCGTGACCTTGAAGCCGAGATCCTTTGCAGCCTGGTCGCCGATCGCCTTCACGACGGAATAGGAGACGCCGACATGGCGCAGCTCGATGTCCTTGATTTCCTGCGCCCAGATGGTGGGGAAGCCACGGATCGCGTCCGATCCGGCCGCGCGGCGCCGGCGAGCGCGGCGCCCGCTTTCAGCAGTGAACGGCGGCTCAGCTTTCCCGGGCGTGATTTCGTTCCGGCACTATCGTCGCTGGACCCCTTTGTCTCAACCATGGCAACCCTCGTTGGTTACGATGAACTGCGCAACGATCCGACCGATCGATTGCTGCTCGACTTGCAAGGAGGTTATCGACGGACATTTTCGAAGTAAAATTGGAAGGGAAAATCGGCTGCATAAGCCGGACTAATGTCCTTGTGCCGTGCACGTCATTTCGGCAGCCAGCATAAGAACGCGCCACAGAGCCCGGCTTGCGTACAATTCGACGAAGTCGCGTCAAGAAAGGTGACGTCGACAGTATGACGTGTAACCGCCGGGCATCGCGTTGCACGGAGCGCCGCGCTCCTGCGCCAATCAGATCACGATGTGATCGAAATCATTCGCAACCCGGCTGTTCGGAAACCTCTTGGTCGCCACCGCCAATATTTCCTCATCGCCGTAGCGTCCGGAAATGTGGGTCAGGATGAGCAATTGGAAATTGTTGGTCGCCGCAAGAGTAGCGGCCTCGGCCGCGGTGAGATGTCCGTAGTCGCGCGCAATAAGCGAATCACGATCGAGAAACGTGGCCTCTATCACCAGCAGATCGGCGTCGCGGACCCATTCGGCCAGACCCTGGGTGGTTTCGGTATCGCCGACCACGACGAGCTTCTTGCGTCGTTCGGCAGGCCCGAGCACGTGTTCTGGATCGACCGTCCTGCCGTCATCGAGCATGACGGGCTTTCCTTCCGCGAGATCCTTCCGCACCGGGCCGTCCGGTACTCCGAGGGCTGCCAAGCGGTCTGGTCTCAGATGACGCGGTGCACGACTTTCGAAGCAGAATCCGAAGCTGTCGGTCTCGCGGCGGCGGACCGGGAAGCAGCCGATCGTGAAGTCGCCGACGTCGAGGACCTGGCCGGTCGTCAGCGGGACCAGCGCAAGCGGAATGGGCGCCCGCCCCTTCCCCCACAGGCCCCCGAGCATTCGGACGACGACGTCGAGGGTGAAGATCCAGCGCTTGTGGTTCGCCGGATCGATATGCCACTCGGTCGCGAGGCCAGGCTTGATGTCGGAGGCCCTGTCGCCCTGGGACAGATCCCAGTTGATCAAAGCGTCGTACAGATTCCAGCCGACAAATCGAAAGCCCTCAAAGCCCTGGTCTGGATTGCCTGTCGTTGTCGGCAAATCGCCCGCGGTCATCGCCACCGTCAGAACGCCGGCTGCCCTGGCCGATGTCGTGGGAGCGATCAGCCCTCCGACAATGAGGCCGGCGATTGCGCCGCACCAGGAGAGAGGGCAGAACACGTCATTGTGCCTCCGCTGTCTACACGCGACACCGCTTGTCAGCATGCCCCGCTGCGGCGCAGCATAGCCGGAGGTATCTCGTTAGCAAGCAGCACTAATTTGCTTTTCTTGATCAATGTTTGTGCAGTGGCCGCACATCGCGGCAGCCTGGAAGTTAAGTAGGCGGCAGCTAAACGTGTGTTACGGAAAGCGCGTGCAAAATCGTGGCCAGTGGTAGCGGGGGAGCGCTACCGCCTTTCCCCACACCAACCAAACCTGCGATATCTCATCAATCCTTCGCATGAAGCAGGTATGAGCCTGCCGCAAGGTCAGCTGCTTCGACAATGCACCGATGGAGAAGTTCTTCCATACCCTGCAGACCGAGTTCGTCTATGATTGCCACTATGAAAACCGTGCTGCGGCCCCACGCGATACCTTAGCCTTCAACGAGTGCTTCACAATCGAGCGCGGCTCTCTTCCGCGATCATATATTCTCGCGGTCCAGTTGGAGCTAGACGGCGAAAACTCTTGCAAGGCGAGGCCGGACCGTACATCGGGGCGCATTCGCCGCTCGCCGGACGCCAAGTCCGCGGTAGTGCGATAAGGAAAATCGCATCGGAGGCATCGCCAGACTGTCTCGTGTGTGGCAAACCCATCCCCTAAGCTCGGCCAGGCTGGGCGGAGTGCCGCTTGTCAGGCCTGATTGGCCTTCCATTGTTAATAGTGGAGCCTGCATTGAGCCAAACTTCCGGGTTTCAGAATGGTGAGCACGCCCGCCTCCAAGTTCTTGGGAGGACGAGGATCGAGTCTTCTGCTGAATACGGCGTTCGGGGACCGATGGGAACTGGCGCTCGAATTGGCGGTTCGGCCCTCGCGGAGCGCCCGCATCCGGCCCTTGTCGGTCGTCTCGCACATGAACATGGATTGAGGGACGAACTCGACAGTGCCTGGGCGCTGCGGCCGCTCGAGCTTCTCAGTCAGGGCGGCCGGCCCATGCAGGTGCTGGAGGATCCCGACGGCAAACCACTGGAACGCCAGCTCCTAGCGCCCGCGAACCGCCTGACGGAGGCCGGGGGCTACAGCCTGGGCGGGCGGCTGCTGGCGCTCCGGATCGGCCGACGGCGGTGGCCTTGGTCCAGAACACCATGCGGTCGGCCTCTATCACGGGCTGTCGGACGCTGGCATCCTTCCGGGCCGCGAGCTGTCCATCGTCGGCTCCGACCAGAGTCCGAATGGCGATTTCCTGCGGCCGTCCCTGACCCAGTTCCGGCTGTCCCTTACCGAGCTCGCGAGTGGCTGGGCGGCCAGATCATTGCGCTGATCGAGGCGCGGCGCGCCGGTCGGCAGGTCCGGCATACGCATAAGATCTGCCGGGGGAGAGCGCCAAGCCTCCGGCCCAGTAAGGCAGCGGCTCAGGCCTTCGCACAGGCGGCCGGTTTCACTGCACGACGGTCGATATTCATGAGTTTTCGTCAGCCGCCGGGAGCGTGAGCTGAAACACGGCCCCGCCACGATCAGCATCCGCCCACGCCGGCCGCCATGGGGGCGTCGATGATCGACTCGCAAATCGACCGCCCGAGTCCCGTCCCGCTCGGCTTTGTCCTGTAAAATGGTTGAAAACTCGGTCGAGGTATTCGGGCTGCGCGCCGCCCCAGCCATCCCGCAGATCCCAGATCAGCGCGTCCGCGTCCTTTACCGCGCCTTGAGAGAGCAGATATTCAAGAGCCGCTGGTAGATGGAGCCGGGCGCGCCGTCTCTTGGACTCAATGATGCGAGCACTCGACTCCAACCCACGAAGGAACATTTTGTTGGGCTCGAGGTCGACCGGTACGACTGACATTTGCCGATCCGAGCCGCCGCGATGGACCTCCAAGAGAACCGTCTTGCCGACCTTCCCGTGGAATGATCCGATCGACTCAAATGTCGAGCCATCCGCTACTATTAACACCCAGGCGGAGGCCCACTGCTGCGCCGGCGTTCCATCGATGACGGCGTGACCGTGCGACGAGCATTCGCCTCTGCAGACTGCTCTCTTGCCAGTGAGCGCCCGGCTACGCGCTTGGGCAGGCCTCGTCGACCGCGCCGTGGAACTGATCGTGCGGACCCGTTATGTCTGACAGCTTGTGAAGGAATTCGGAGGGACGACGTGCTGATGATGTCCCAGAACGCTCCGAACATTTGCGCGACTGGGCACATGGAAATACGCACATTTCCGACCCGCAGACGTTAGGAATTGGGAGAATGTCATTGCGTCGCCGTGCAGCGTATAGGCTCTGCGCAGCACGCAAGTACGAGGTTAAGCCACGTACGTGTCTGTTATTCAATTTTCTGAACGGATGCTTGCCTTTTTATGGATGGGTCCGTTCGGATCATGTAAGCCTCACGTGGTTTGTTCAGGTCATGGAGGTGGCGCGCCAGCCTCACCAGTTCAGCACTCGCCAACCTATTTGTTACCGGTCCACGGTCATTGATGGCCCCATCGACCGGCTCGAAGACGATGTCCTTTGTCATGCCCGCGGCAGTGATCCGCCCCGCCTTTTGGCCCAGGGCCGCTGATACCAGCGCGACTGTCGGCCGTTATAGGCTCGGACATAAAGATCGCCGTCGACTACGACTGACCAGATCCAGGTCGGCGTGCCATAGGTCTTCCCATCGGGGCGGAACGGTGAGACGTGGCGATCGTCAGTGTCTGCGATTTTGCGAAGCTCGTCATTGGACCATGCCATATTGAAGTATCCTCGTGGCCATCGAATCAGATCACAACCGGCTACTGAGCCAACACGCCTCCATCGAGGGCATGTCCAACCATGAAGCTCGCGCCGGACTGCTGCACGAGGACTCTCTCCGCGGCTGAATGGACCTCGTTAACGTCCGACGGCCGCCCCTGGTTCGGCAAGAGCCTGCGCGGTCGCCAAGCCGATGGCGGTGTCCGCGCCCTTGACGAGAGCGACCTTTCCCTCGAGGCAAGCATTCATGACAACCTCAATCCTCGACCGTGATCGGGAAAGTCGTCGCGTGCACGGCGTCTGGATCAGGGCCGCTACGCACGCCCGTATCCAGCGCGTCGATTGCAGCGACGTCCTCCGCACTCAGCGTGAAGTCGAAAACTTCGAAGTTCTCGGCAAGCGATGCGCTTGTCTTTCACGGCAAGCTGAGCTTCATACGCCTTGCACCGCATCTCGCGCGCGAGCGCTGTTGTTGCTCTCATATGTTCACGAAGATTCGGCCGGCGAAGGGACATGGCCCGCGCTCTGGGCCTTTCGATCACGTTTGAAGCGGCTAGGGATACTTGCGACGACCAAGTCGAATGTCGCCAGCACCTCTTCGGGATATCCAGTGAGCCGGGAGGCAAATCAGTTGCGTGGAACAATGCTCCTTCGAATCGGTTGCTTGCTGAGGTTCAACCACTAAGAAGCATGACGAGATCTGGATGCCGTACTGTCGCAACCGGTGGCTAGTTCTTTGGGGCGTTCCTTGTCTATTTTTTCTCGGCGGCTGCGGCGCCACGACTGATTGCGATTCCGTCGAGACTCGAAACGCCGTGCTCCAAACAATTTCTGACGACCACAACAATGCTCTGGTCAACTACGCCGCCAAAAACTCGACGGTCTCGCAAACCGAAAAGCCAACGAATTTGGAAAGCATAAAACCGGAATATCTTCTCGGCGAAAAGATAGTCACGACTTCAACTAGTAAAGACAAGCGAACGGTCACATGTAGCAGCGCGATATCCGTGACGGTCGGCGACACGAAAGCGTCCAAAGAGGTGAATTTTACCGTCCAACGATCTTCGGACGGCAAGTTATCTGTTTCGGTCATGCCGTTTAAGTTTTGATGGTTCTATTACGCCCCGGGTTAGATTGATCGTGAGCGTGACCGGCATTTTGCTGGACAAGCGCTGTCGGACACTGAAACCTCGCAAAGAAGCTGCCTCGAGCCTTTTCCCGGCGCCTTCTTGGCGTGTGTCCGAACCTGCCGTCGATCTCTCGCCGGCGAGAAGCGTACCTGTCGAGGAGGACCAGCAACTGGACGCTCGCCGGCGTCGGGGCGCTCCTTTCGGAAACCTTCCTGGCCATCCGCCATTTCTTTCCACCTTCCTTGTCGCGTTCAGGCTCGGTTCCTATGCAAACACCGTCAGGCCTTTAACTCTTCCGGCTTGGCCGGCTTCTCCTCGGCGTCGACGATGGCCTCAACCAAAGCGGGCTTTGAGGAGTTCAGCGCGGCGTTGATGGCATCCTTGATCTCATCAGGCTTCTCACAGCGGAACGCGTCGGCTCCGCACGCCTTGGCGAAGCTCACGAAATCGATCGGAGGCAGATTACAGCCAAAGTCCGGATTACCGATCTCCCTTTGCTCGAACATCACCTCAGCAAGGCTGTTGTTCTTGAGCAGGACGATTTTGACAGGAAGCTGCTGTGAGACGGCGGTGGAGAGCTCGGCCATCAGCATGGCGAAGCCTCCATCACCGACCACGGCGACCGACTGCTTACCCGGATAGGCCAATTGGGCCGCGATCGCGAAGGGCAGCCCAGGTGCCATGGTTGCGAGCATACCGGTCCCGGTCAGCCGCTGGTTCTCGCGGAGTTTCAGGCAGCGTGCCGCAAAATGCGTGTTGGCGCCGCAGTCCAGCGAGATCACGGCGTCGTCAGCAACTAGGTCGCTGAGCGTTCGAATGACCATTTGAGGACGCAATGGTGCGCGCGATGTCCTCTCGATTCGGTCAAGCATTCCGTTCCAGTCGAACATGCGCTGCTGCGCCTCATTCAAGAAGGCTCGGTCGCTCTTGCGCTGGATAAGGGGAAGCATGGCAGCAAGAGTCGCCTTAACGTCCGAGACCAGCCCTACTTCAACCGGATATCGCAGGCCGATGCGATCGGCCTTGAGGTCGATCTGGATACCTCGCGCCTGTCCCGGGTGCGGATAATACTCCTCCCAAGGCATGGTCGAGCCCAGGATCAGCACGGTGTCGCAATTCTTCATCGCCCAAGACGACGGCGCTGTGCCGAGGTCCCCGATGCCGCCAGTTGTGAAAGGCGAATCGTCGGCCAGCACGGCCTTGCCGAGCAGTGACTTGGCAACTGGCGCACCGAGGGCATCTGCAAGTTGAGTGACTTCTTGGCGCGCGTGAAGGGCGCCCTGTCCAGCCAGAATCGCAACCTTCTGGCCTGAGTTGAGGATGTCCGCGGCGGCGCGTATCTGATCAACCGGTCCCGCCGAAAGGGGCGTTGTCCATGACGACGAAGTACGGACGCCGGGATTGCGCATCGACTTTTTGTCGGCGGACCGCTTCATCATCTGAACATCTTTCGAGATGGTCAGATGGGCGACGCCGCGATCGCCAAGCGCAGCACGGCAGGCGCGATTGCCGACAATTACCGCATGCTCCGGCCCGGTCACTTCCTCGTTATAGAGCGCAACAGTCTGCATCAGCCGCACGGTGTCGACGCTCTGCTGATAGCGCACCCCTTTGAGATCGTGAAAAGTCAAGCCGGTCAACGCGACCACCGGCGCGCCGTCGAATGCGGCGTCATAGAGGCCATTGAGCAGATGGATCGCACCGGGCCCGGTCGTTCCGACACAGACGCCAAGCCGCCCCGTATGCTTGGCGAAACCGGAAGCCATGAAGGCTGCTGCCTCCTCGTGGCGCACGCCGATATATTTGATGCGGTCAGCGCGCTTCCGCAGCGCTTCAATGATGGAATTGATGCCGTCGCCAACGATACCGAAGGCGTGCGTCGCCCCCCAGGCGATCAGGATCTCAACTAAGATGTCGGCGGTGTTTTGGTCGTCCTCGAAGTCTGGCATGGGCTGCGGCGTTATCGCGGAGGCGGTTTCCGCGGGCTGTGTGGCCGCGCTGGTCCGCGTGGGTGTCCCCGCAACTGCCAGCCCAGCAGCCGCAGCCGAAATGAAGTTTCGCCGATCAAGACCTCTGGACTTTGCCATCTGACAGCTCCTGGAACAGAGTCCGCCCTTTGACGACAAAAACCCGCTTCGGTCGCACAAGTTGCTATTGGCCATTCTATTTTGTCTCATAAGCACCTTCGCATGCTTGCCGCTGCGGGCAGCGAGCGCTTGTACCCAACCAGCGCCGAGGCCGGAGGCAAATCGTACTCTCTTATTGCGAGTCGATCGGCGGCTAGGAACGGTCCGGCAGGCCAGATCAAAGTCACCTGCCAAGAGTCGAGACGCGAACGGTTCTAAACGCGATCATCGAAGCCCTCTCGAGGAACAATCCGTGAATTCAATGTTTGGTTTCAAGGAATACTGACCATGAGCGACAAAACGGACCCGGCCATTTAGAACGACCCAAACGATTGAGTCTCTGGTGATGGGCCGATGGGTTCAAGTTCTTTGAGACCATATTGCGCAGCGAGCTTGGTCAGGGAATCGTCGGTCTGAGCGAGGTCAATCAATAGGCCGAGCGGCTTATCGATCCAAGCGCATGTAGAGGGCAGGGCGAGAGACCGAGCCGGGCAGCTGCCTCGCACCGCGATCAGGCGCTCGTGCGGGTGAGACCGTGAACGACGGGGCGACCCTGCGCCATCAGTCAACAAGACCATGGTCACTGCTTGGCGAGCCTTGGTTGCCAGTGCGATCAAACCACCCATGCCAAGGCTTTCGTGATCGGGATGCGCCATAAAAACGACAAAGGGCGCCCCGCGCGTCACCTGCTGCCAAGGCACGAATGGCATGCGCCTGACTGCTTCGAAAAATTCGCCGGCAGTCACGGGCGCACTCCGAGGGCGAGCGTTCCCTCGAGGACCGCCCGCGCGGCATGGTTCATCGCAAGGTCGGGTACTGGCTGCCGCAGATAGGTTGAGAGGTCTCGGCTAATGCGTTCGATGGGATTTGGACTAATGAACGCCGCCAGCCCTATCCCTCGCTGCATCCGTTCCAACACATCGAGCGCCGCACGCTCCGTTGTTGGTCGACGCAACGCCAATCTCGTCAAGCGGATCGCGCTCGAGAAGGAGACGCTGGCGCCGCTGCCGAGAGGCCGCAGCAGCGACTTCGAGGAGAAGGTGATCTGCGTGACGTCATCGGGCGGCTTCATCCTGCGGCAGGTGGCCGCAAGCCGAATGGCGACGTTGACGCGCGGCCTTGGTGCCAAGGATTCCTTGCCGCCATGCGGCTGAGACTATCGGCCTGGGCGCCGCTGCTCGACATCAGCAACATAAACCACGGCTTGCTCCTGCCCATCCTGCTGCATTGCGTCGACCAGCAAGGGCGTCCACTGCTCGGACACCAGGGCAGGTCGCCAGACCGAGGAATTCCTGCGCAACGCCCATGCCGACATTCCGGACGTCGTCGAGGCCATACGCCAGTACTGGATGCCGACCCGTTACCCTCGCGCGCGCTGATGCTGCAGACGTGGAAGCTCATGCCGGTTACGCTTATTCTAGGCGTCGCAAGCGCCTGTCGGCTTCTTTCCGTGCCCCGCCGCGCGTTGCTCGGAGATCCCCGATCGAGCTGACGTAAATCCGGTCTCGCGATTTCGTGATCATGGGGGAAGAATGCGCCGCCAAGGTAAGGGTCGGCAAGCCGCTAGGGTTTGAGGCTGTGCCTAGAAATTCGCACTAGACGTTATGTCGGGTGGCCGATCGAGGTGAGGCGGCCCCTCCACCCCCCGCGGACTTTGGCGGCGCGTTTGTCACCATAAGAGGAAGAGGCCGGGGCGGCCTCAGTCTTCGCTTGCGAATTCTCGTGCAGCCTATGCCATTCACGCGCGTTCGGCATCCGTCGGTTTGCGACGGGCCGACGGAGGTTTGATCTGGCCCGCAATATGCATGTCATTCCAAGCCACGAAGGCGTGTCGCGCCGCTGTCGGTTGCCGCTATGCCCGGCTGTGGCGTCGATCTTTGTGTCATTTCGTTCGAGTCTCTGAACCCCTGATGCGCGACAACTCCTGGTTTGCTCTCTCGCTTGTTTGGCCTCTCGCCCTACTCGTCGTGCTGCTCCTCATTGCCTATGCCTGACTGGCGAATCCAGACGCCGGATGAACCGTTTCGTAGTGGCTTAAATCTTGGTGCGGGCTTAAACTGGCGAATGGCAAAGAGGCCAACGTATTACATAGCCTGTTTCAAAGCTGATGATAGTCCCCTCCCTTGGGCCTGGGAACTTCGGCGAACCCGCGAGCCGATGGGCGTCAAGGTGAGCGAACGCGGCTACGAGTCAAAAACCGAGGCAGATCACGCTGGGAAGATAGCGCTGGAGCGCTTTTTGGAGGCTCTCGAAAAAGAGAGGAGAGTGAGAGGCTAAGGCAGTTTCAGCTGGCGGTTTTCTGCACTGAGTTAATCTTAGGCCGTGGTGGCTTGTAACAACGTTCGGGCCATTTGCATAACGCTGCACGGCGAAAAAGGCCAAAATATTAAATCGAGCGGGCGTCATGTGAAGTGGATTCGGTTCCGTGGAAATCCAGTACATTCCCTTCGCCAGCCCCGCCAAGATCAGCATGCAGCCAAGTATGTCGGATGGCAGAGTTGGAATGCTGACGCTTTCAGACAGACCGAAATTCAGTCGGGGGGTGGCAAAGGCTACTACCCCCGCGAACATTGGAACGAAACCGACCCACCTCGTCATCTCAGCTATCTCAAATCTGCGTGCCCTCGGACGTTTCCTTCGCATCGGCGGCGCCGTGACGCCCAACTACGCCGCGCGGACCGTATTAAGGAACTTGTCGACCTCGAGTTTCAGCCGGTTGCTGTCGCCGGAGAGTGACTGCGCCGCCGAGAGCACCTGCGAGGAGGCCGAACCGGTTTCGGTCGCGCCCCGCTGCACATCGGTGATGTTGGCCGAGACCTGTTGCGTGCCTTGCGCGGCCTGCTGCACGTTGCGGGAGATTTCCTGTGTCGCTGCTCCCTGCTCTTCCACCGCGGCCGCAATGGTCGAGGAGATTTCCGACAGCTTTTCGATGGTGCCAGAAATTTCCCTGATTGCTCCGACCGATTCCTGGGTCGCCGCCTGGATGCCAGCGATCTGCTGGCCGATCTCGCCGGTAGCTTTCGCCGTCTGCTCGGCAAGCGCCTTGACCTCGGAGGCGACTACGGCAAAGCCGCGACCCGCTTCGCCAGCGCGCGCCGCTTCGATGGTCGCATTCAGTGCCAGCAGGTTGGTCTGGCCGGCGATCGTGTTGATCAGCTCGACCACATCGCCAATACGGCTTGCGGCTTTGGACAGTTCGCTGACGCGATCGTTGGTGCGGCGCGCCTGATCGACCGCTTCGTTTGCCATGCGCGCGGATTCCTGCACTTGCCGGCTGATCTCGTTGACTGACGAGGACAGTTGTTCCGTCGCAGAGGCCACCGACTGCACGTTGGTGGAGGCCTCCTCCGATGCGACTGCGACGGTAGTTGCAAGCGTCTGGCCGTGCGCCGCGGTCGACGTCAGCGTGCTCGCGGAGGCTTCGAGCTCGGTAGAGGCGGACGAGACGGTGTCGATGATCTCGCCCACAGCGCGCTCAAAGCGGTCGGCAAGCTGCAGCATGTCGGCTCGGCGCTGCGCGGCGGCGCGCTTCTCCGTCTCCTTCTGCTCGGCCTCCATGCGGATCTTGGCCAAGCCGTTTTCCTTGAAGACGACCGCCGCCTGGGCAACGTCTCCCACCTCGTCTGCGCGGTCGGCACTGTGAACCTCGACATCGTAGTTGCCCATGGCCAGCCGCTGCAGCAGGTCGACGATCGACCGGATCGGCTTGGCCACCCCGAACTGCCCGATGATGAAGCCAAGCACGCCGCCGAAAATGACCCCGGATATGGCCACGATCAGCAACAATCGTGAGGTCGCTTCGTACTGCTCGCGAGCTTCCTTGCTCTTTTCCTCGACCCTGGCATCCAGGCGATCAGCCACGGCGCGGATCGTAGCCTGCAGATTCTCCGCCGCCGCACGGCTCTTCATGACAATCTCGCGCAACTTCTCGGCGCTCTCGGTCAACTTTGAAGATTTCTCTGCATCGATCGCCGCAAGGGTCGCGCCCATCTGAGCCTTGTAGGCGGCAAACGCCTCGCTCGCATGGGGAAGCAGAGCTTGGGCCATCTCGTCCGGTGTCTTGCTGACCTCTTCGAAGCGCTCCTGATACTGCTTGAGCTGGATCTCGATCACCTCGCGTGCGGCCAGGCGATTCTCGTCGCGTGGATCGAGGGCGCTGCGAAACTCTGCGCGGTTCAAAGCAAGGACGTTCTGATTGGCGCGCGCTGCCAAAAGTGCGCGGTCGGCTGCCGCAGCCATGGCGTCGGCCTTCGCGCTCAGATCGCCGAGCGCCGAAATGCCGAGATAGGCCATGATCCCAGCGACGCAGCTCAACAGAAAGACGATCGCGAGAATTTTGGTCAGAATACGAAAGCGACCAAGGAATCGCATTGCCAACTCCGAAGATGACGGTTTGAAAACGAGAGCAACGATCCGCGTCATGCTACTGAGATTTGCTTCGAATCACTCTACGCACTACTAACGTTACCGCCCGTAGAACTACGGCGATCACGTGCAAAGCGATTGCCGTCTCCGCGGCCTGGAAGTTCGCATATCCAGAAGACTGGGAATGAGGATGCTCAGCCACTGCAGGCTCCGCATTCGCGGGCTTCGACGAACTCGGCCTAGCTCGCGCGCACAAGAGGACGTTCTTGACAGATCCGAAGATGAAGCCGACCTCATTGGCCTTACACCAACTCATCAGCGCATCGCGTGCAAAACGCCCAGTCGGCGCACAGAAGGAGACGCGTGTGCGGCCGCGCTGTCGGATCTGTGCCACAATCCGGGCAATCTCCTCGATTGGATCCTCTCCGGCATCGATGTCGATAGGCCGCGGCTTCGCCGCCAGCAGATGATGGCCACAGAAAAATGTGTGGTAGCAGATAAGCGTGAAATAACCGCCTTTGCTGCTGCCCATGTCGCAGATCGTCGGTCGTGTCGAGATCGAGGATGCTCTCCCCTTGGCTCCGTCCGGTGCGCCTCCAGGAACAACGTGACGAACGGCGTTCCCGATGGCTGCTGGATGGTGCGCGATCTTGTGACATCCCGATTTAGTTAGCTCGAGACGGGTTAGAGGTGCCCGTCATCGAATCGCAATTCGCTCGCCTTGGTTGCAGCTGCCCGCCAGCACGGCCATCACCGGATCGTACCGCAGTTTCGTCGTAATCGTTGATGTCCTCGTAACCGAGCGCAATCCCGAACACGCGCTGCCTTACGGGCGTCGGCACAAGCTGCTCGAAAAAGCACACAACTGGGAAGCGCTATAGGAGCACTCGTCTCCGGCAGAACTACTACGATCTCTCGTTTTGAGCGCCAGCCCTGCATGTTGAAATAGAAACGACATCGGAGGGCTGGGGCGCGACGAACCGATGCGGACGAGTGCTGCAGCAGTTCCACCGCGCCGGGCAAAAGCCTGATTGTCGTTTCGATCTGGGACACTTTCACAATGTGACTCAAGGTAGGGCACGCGCGTCAAGTTTTTTTACGATCCAGCACGCGGTTGGGCCATGTGGATGACAAGACTATTTCTGAATATCTCCGCCGACGCCGAGCTGATGGTCGGCGCATGACCTGGGAACGCGAAGGAGAGTCGGATGAGTCGCCTCATCACCAGCGGCACAGTGCTGGCCCTAGCACCTACACTGTTCGGCGTTGCAACGTTGAGCACACCAGCATCTGCCGCACACTTGGGGGCGATGCCGGCGCTGCCGATGATCGCGCCTCATGTGGCAATGATGCCGCAAGCACCGGTTGCGATCGCAGCAAGGCCGGTGGCGATGCCGGCAGTGGTCAACAACGCCGGCGCCCCGGCACCCGCGGCGTCCAGCCACGCACCGAGCGGGCTCGCAGCGGCACGGGTTATCGACAGAACGGCCGGCGCCAATTTGAAGGCGGCGCAAGCCGTCGACAAGACTGACGACGTCAAGCTGAAGGCTGCGCAAGCGTCGACAAGACCGATGACGCCGCCGTGAAGGCCGCGCTGGCCGCGGAGATAAAGGCCGCAGCCAACCTGAAGGCTGCGCAGGCCGCCGAAAAGAAGACCCCGAGTGCGGCGAACATGGCCGCAGTGAAGGCCGCGACCGCTGCCGACAACGCCGCGGAGGCCAAGTTGAAGGCGGCGCTGGCTGCCGACAAGACCGCCGACGCCAACGTGAAGGCGGCACAGGCGGCCGATAGGAAAGCGGACGCCGCGGTGAGGGCGGCGCAGATGACTGACGGCAAAGCCGATGTTGCGGCGGCGGTGGCCAAGAACCCTAACGCGACGAACACGGCAGCAAAGACCTCTGATACCGGACAGGCCGCGGAAGCCAAGCTGAAAGCGGCGCAAGCCGCCGACAAGACTGACGACGTCAAGCTGAAGGCTGCGCAAGCCGTCGACAAGACCGATGACGCCGCCGTGAAGGCCGCGCTGGCCGCGGAGATAAAGGCCGCAGCCAACCTGAAGGCTGCGCTGGCTGCCGAAAAGAAGAACCCGACTGCGGCGAACATGGCGGCGGTGAAGGCTGCGACCACTGCCGCCGACAAGGCCACGGATGCCACGCTGAAGGCGGCGCTGGCCGCTGACAAGACCGCCGACGCCAACGTGAGGGCGGCACGGGCGGCCGACGGCACGGCGGACAACGAACTCGCGATGGCACAGGAGGCCGCCAAGGCCGCGCAATAGGGTACCAGCGATTTAGCGTCATCGTCGCCAAACGGTCGGCTCTTACGGGCAGAGCCGACCGCTGGCTGCGTTGGTCTTCCCTGCAAGTTTTCGACTGCCTGTAAAAGCCCACGCCGTTTCTCCGTCGGCTCGGCGTCGATCTCTAGTCTGACGCGACTGAAAATATGGCGCAGGGCTGGCCGTAACCTCAGGGGGGACACGAATGAGATGCTGTCTTGGTGAGCGCGCTGCTGGCGATTCCCGCCACGCGGTCTGCGCCCGCTCTGGAGGCATGATCGGCGAGGCTCGCGGGCACGGCACCCCGCAGCACCCGCGGAACACGTCGGATCCGCGTTTGCCGGCTTCGGCCAGCTTCCGCCACATTGCGCAAGCCGCTTGCTTCGCGCTCGCTCTGATGGCGGAGTCGGCCGCAACGGCGCTGCCGGCCGGAGCGGACGAGCAATCACAAGCAGACCTCAGTCGATTCACGATCCGCGAGACCGTGAACTCCCTGCCCGCAGCGCCCGTCGTCACTGGCGCGGCGGCGGCGAGCCGCGCCAATCTCTCGGAAACGGAAATCGACTACCGAGTAACCGACTGGTATCAGCTCGCACTCGCGGCTTCGGCGTCGTTGTCGGGAGGCGCGGATGGTTCGCCTGCTTGGAACGGCATTCGGTTGAGCAACACTGTCCTGATGCCGGACGCAGGCGCGCGCACCGTATTTTTCGGACTGACGGCTCACCTGGCCTACACGGCGCCCGGAGCCGAGTTTCCACCCCTTGCCATGACCAATACGAGATTTGCAGTCGGCCTCGCGCCGATCGTGGGCTTCAACTACCAGGCCTATCAGTTGATTCTGAGTCCGACGGTCGTAACCGGGATAGGCGCAAACACCATCACCAGCCTGGCGGCAGCGGCGCGCTTGACGCGCAGCTTCGGCGGGGGATTCGACGTCGGCGTCGAATACTCCGGCGTCCCCGGGCAGATCGGAAACTTCGGGCCGCTCAATCAGCAATCACACATCGTCTATGCCATCACTGACTTCAAGGTCGCCGATTCGGTTGTCAATCTCGGGCTCGGCTACGGACTGACGGCGGCATCCCGCGGTATCGCGGCGAAGATCGCAATAAGCCACGGATTCTAGCGGAAGTATTGACTTTGGCTCCTGGCGCAGGATTTAAAAGTCGAATCGGACGTGATGTGGATGACGATTCTTGTGCTGGAACGCGAGGCTGTTATGCGACTTCTGGCTGCGATTGCGGTGACGGTATCGCCCGAGCGTCGAGCAGTGTTTGAAGAGGTTCGCTCCATTAACACGGCACCGGAGGACCCTTCTCTCCCGGGGTGGTAGCAGAAGTTTGACAAAAGGAAGTCGTCCATCAAACACTCGGCTCGCGAGCACACTGTCTCTATGATCGAATGAATCCGCCATTGAGTCATTGCTAAGCGAGATTTCGCTCAAGAATTTTCGTTGGACGCCAACTAGTACCCGGAATCATAGCCGAGTGATACGCTGGTCTTTGAAGCGGCGTTGACGGACTTTTTTCTTGGCCAGACGAAGGGCTCAGCTCGGAGGTTATATGCTTCGACGTAGGCATCGATATGCTGCTCGAGCCAGACGAAGCGCCCCAGCAGAGAAGGATTCAGCCGGACGAGTAGAGCCCAGCTAACACGTAGATGTTTGCACGATCGCCCGCTGATGTCGGGAACGTCGGGCTCGTGTCCTCTCGTATTGCACAAGCTGAGCGGAGTTCACCGCATTTTGCCAGCATGGGTGGATTGGTCAGCCTGCCCGCGGGGATGATTGCGCGGGGCGTTGGTTTCCAGTGTGATGTAACGGTCGCTTTCTGTTCGAGCAGGCGGATGTAGTTGATGATTCCCACAGCTGCGGCCGATCCAGCAGTCATTCATCGAGCTGAGCCGCTCCAACAGTATCGCCGTCGTGATCGGAGGGCAGGATGCAGCCCAAATCCGGGCGGACTACCGCGGCCAGGACCAGGCAAAGTCCTGGTTCGGAACGACCGGTACCAAGATCATTACCGCATCAACACCAGCGTTGCGCCCGAGGCCGACGATATCAGCCGTCTGATCAGGTAGCAGGAGGTTCAGCGCCGCATGCAGAGTTCAACGCGCGCTGGCGACAAAGTCAGCATCACTAAAAGGATCCAGCGCGGCGTGGTCACCGCGTCCGAGCTGGCCTCCAGCCTTGGCCCGACCAAAGGCCGCGCCAGGGTGCTCTTCATCGGTCTTCCCCTGGTCGCAGGTCGATCACCCCTGCTCCTGCTGTTCGCTCAGGAGCATTTGTCGAGCCGGGTCAGGCGCTCGGCCTCGACCTCGTTCTGCAGCTTAGTTGAGCGCGATCTCGCTCTGGTGGCCCAGTTCCCGGGTAACCAGCTCGCTCGCACGGTGGCGGATGCCAAGGGCGATATAGTCGCCGGCGATGTTGAGGATACAACTTCATTTGGCGCATGAGGTCTCGGAAGCCGCGGAGATCTGCCATTTCGGCTGCATCCACGGGCGCGACGATGAAGCGAAACTGATGGCGATCTTCTCGGCCGCGCTCCATCAAGGCCTTGCCGTCGGCCTGGGTCTCGAGAGCCGAATAGGCCTTGCCCCGTCCACCGTACCGGGCGACCCCGTCCCGTTCGAAAGAGCGGGCATCCGAGGCCCTGCTTCATCGTCCCGCGCATCTTCCGAGCTCGCCCGCCCCGCTGCTGCGGATTAAGCCGAACGACATTCGCCTTGACCACCACGCGCCGCGCGCTGAAAGACCTACGGAATCTCTCTGCCACCCACCGCCCTGCCGCGAAAGCGAGGTGACGACCTTCGCCCGGCGGCGCGCATTGAACCGGCCCGTCCTGCCTCCTTCCGGGCCGCCGCCCAATCGCGCTCCCGCGCCTATCCGCCGGGGATCGCACCCGCCTTGCGGACCGGCATCTGGGCTTGCTTGAGGAACGGCTGCATCCGCGGATTGATGCGTGCCCCCCTTGCGGGACCGGCAAGGTCTGACCTGGAAATTTTCCCCCTCCGTTACGCGACGATTGACATTGGAAAGAGCCGACACAAGAGCTGCCGAGCATCGATCGCATCAAATCGCACTGGCGCGCACATGACTGCCGATGAGATGCCGACCCCAACGGCGGCACCGAGCACAAGCGGGCTCGCGACGGCCGGATGTATGGGCATTCCCGATCGAAATCACCGTTATCGCGGCGGCCGAGGGTCGGTCTACGCCAGACACTCCGTCAGCGATGCGATGATCAAGACCACCTACGAGGACCACCTACAAAGCTTCCCAATCAAGAAGACGAAGAGATATCCCAATAACAATGAATACGTGCCCAACAACGATAAGATTACGTCGCTCAAAGGATCAGCGGAAACCCGAACGCACTGAAGAGGCGCGGCCCGTCAGGCCGGTAAAACAAAGTGAGCCTGGAGATTACATCGTGTTCCAACGTGAGCACCTGGATCGAATGTGCCACCCACGGTGAGGTCGCGTCCTGACGCATCCGGCTTCGGCGCGACCTGCGGCCGGCCGTCGGGATAACGTTTACTCAACGTCTCGCGCGCCCGCTGCAACGCGCTGTTGATCGAGGCCGTCGAGCCACCAAGCAGGGTTGCCGCTTCATTCGATGTCCAGCCAAGCACATCGCACAGCAGCAGCACCGCGCGCTGACGCGGCGGCAGTCCCTGAATGGTTGCAACAAAGGCAAGCTTTACCGCCTCGCGCGAGCTATACCGCGCCTCCGGCGTCGGCGCGTCGTCGACAATGCCTTCGAGATGAGAGTCCGGGTAAGGCTCTAGCCACACCACGTCTGCGGCAGGCCGGCCGTTCGGCAACTCCGCGGACGCGGGGAATTGCTGGTCGGGCAGCAGCCGCGGCGAGCTTGCGACTCTCGAGCGCATTGAGGCAGGAATTGGTGGCGATCTTATAGAGCCAAGCCCGAAAATTTCCGCCGTCAAAGCTCTCAAAGCTGCGCCACGCCCGCAAAAAGGTTTCCTGCACAAGATCTTCCGCGTCGTGCAGCGAGCCGAGAATGCGGTAGCAATGCACCTTGATCTCGCGGCGGAGCGGTTCGGCGAGCCGTTCAAACGCCTGGCTTGAACGGTCCAACGATTTGCCTTCGCGAGGTGGCTCCGCCGCTGTCATGACAACCCGTATTTTGGACTTCCAATCGTCTTGTTCAAGGCCAATTAGGCCGCTACCGCCTGAAGATCCGTTCCCGTGACCACGAACACGCTTTCCTTCGGCCGGTTTGGCCTGGTTGCGAGGTCAATGACAGCCGCTGCCACATCAGACGAGGTCGGCGGCGCCGCTATGCTCTTGATGAAGTCGGAGGTGGAAATGCCGAGATAGCGGGAATAGCCGGCTATTGCGTGCTGGCCGAGATCAGTGTCCGGCATCATGCGCGGCGCGAGCGCGAGGAAGCGCAGGTCCAGCCCCAGGCGGTCGGATTCCTTCTGGCTGTAATTGGCCATGAAGAGCTGGGTGCGTTTCGCTCCGGCATAGCCGCCGGAGTTCGGCGAGCCCGCCAGTGCCGCGCCGGATGAGATCAGCACCACCGTACTGCCTGGGGCCAGCGGCGTCGACAGCGCGGCCCTGAGAAAGTGAAACGCGATCTTGACGCCGCTCTCCCAATTGACCGCGAACTGTTGCCAGCTCTGCTCATGAAGCCGCGCGGCGGGGGGAAACGCGCCAGCGGCGATCACAAGGACGTCGGGCTTGAACACGCTGAACACGCTTGCGGGAGCGGCTTCGTCAGTCGCATCAAGTGCCTTGATTTCGATGCCCGGAATATTCTCGGCCAATTGCGTCAGCCCTGCCTGATCGCGCGCGACCGCAAGCACGCGTGCACCATTGAGGATGCCGGCCTCCACAATTTTTCGCCCGACGCCGCGGCTGCCGCCGACCACGGCCATAGTCTTGCCTGTCAAAGAATGCATGTTGTCCTCCTGTGTTGGTGTGAGCCAAGGATCCAGCCCTCATGAGTGAAACCGGGGAGAGGTCGGCAATTCACCGGTGCATAGGCGCGATTTTTGTCGGTGAGCGGAGTTTCTTCGTGGAAATGATACCAACTAATTTGCGCTCCCTCCCCCTTGCGGCTTCTTGGCGGAGGGTGGTGCTGTGAGACTGACGCTGTCAGCTCGCGACCGGCGGCACGAAGGCGGCGAATTCCTTCTCCAACCCCTTGGTGATGCCGGCGCGCCAGCCTTCGGCAGCAGAAAGCGAAGCGGGATCGGGGAAGATGTCCTCCTCGCCTTTCTCCAACCCGTCGAAGATGCCTTGCGCGGCGACTGCCACCGGGGCCTTTGGAATTTCAAGGCCGCGGTTCATGTCGGTGTCGATGGGGCCTAAGAAAACGCCGTGGACCGTCACGCCCTGGCCTTTAAGGAGCGCTCGCATCGATTGCGTCATATTGGAGGAGGCCGCTTTCGAAATCGAGTAAGCGGGGATCATGGGCAGCGAAGCAATCGCGGCCAGTGAGAGGTTGTTGACGATGGCGCCTTCGGCGCGGGCAAGCTGCGGCAGGAACGCACGCGTCACCTTGAGCGTTCCGAACAGGTTCACAGCCAGATGCTGCTCGATAATTTCGGGATCGCCGAGATCGTCGTAGATCGCGATGCCGGCATTGTTGATGAGGACGTCGAGGCTTCGGATCGCGCCGGCTGCGCGCGCAATCTGTCGCGCATCGGTGACATCAAGCACCAGCGGCGTCACACGCTTGTCGGGATGCTGGAACTGGCCGCGCGCAGCCGCTTAAACCTGGCTTGCTCCACGCCGAACCGCGTCATCAACGAGCGCCCTCCCGATGCGGTGGTTAGCGCCAGTGATCAAAACACTCTTATTTGCGATATTCATAGCGGTCTCCTCTGAGTTTTCGTCGCCCGGCGAAATGCCGGTCTCATCCCGTGAAACCGGCCGGGCATCGGAAATTCATCGGTGTCGCATTACAAGAATCAAAAGGAGACCCCGCTGATCGGACTCATGGACACGAAGCGAGCTGAGATCGCGATGACTGGTAGGAGGGGCGAGGTCTGGCATGGTTACTCACAGAACCTCGTAGATGTCATACGTTGGACCTGCAGGTAGCCGGTGACCCGTGCCGACAGCCAACGTTCGATTCAGCCAAGCATATTTCTGCGAGCCGGTCTCAAACCGGGGCGCGATGCGGAAATAGTACTCCGATGGGTCGACAGCGTCGCCGCGGGCCAGCCGATCCATCACCTCAGCAGGGCCGTGGCGATAGCCGCTGTAGTTCATCAATATCAAATGACCATCGACCGTTTCGAGAGTCGCACGGACGTCGGGAATCAGCACCGAGTCACCTCGGCCCAGCATATAGTCCGTTCCTCCGGCCAACAGGCGGCCGCGGAGCTTCGGTCCCTCGAATCGGCCTCCGAGGATTGGAAAAATCCGCCGCATCCCCCACGGCGTAGTACCGATCTCGGTTGGGGCAGCAACGGTACCATTCAAGGTAAACAAGAGGTCCAATCGAATTTGGCCGCAGCACGCGAGAAGGAGAGAGCGCCGACCATTCCGAGAGGAGCGCCAGCCACCGCCAAGACGACCAATTTGGGCTGTGCCCCTTCCGCGACCTCCGCTCATGCGGACACAGCGTCACTCTGCAACGAGAACCGAAAGCGATGACCTCTTGACCGGGCGGGCGTTACTCACACAAAATGTCCGGACGCTCCGGTTGATAAAATATTTCAGGGTGCAACTACAGTTTACGGGAGCGACATTTGCCGCGTCGTGCACTAAGTGATGGTGCTGTCTCACAAGCGGTCCACGCCGGCGAATATCGGTCACGCTTGAAAAATAGTCATGTCGGGCGTTGGGGGACCGAACGGGAAAGCTGGCCAAGTGGCAAAAACTGAAGCTGAAAAAGGCCGAAAAGAAAGAGTTCAAACGATTCGCGAAGGCTGCCCGCAAAGTGGGACTGCTCGTGACTAGAGCCTCCTACATTCGCTATTTCAGCGACTCCTCCAAGCACTAGCAATAATGGGGCAAGAGCTATCGCCAAATTTTGGTGACGGCCGGGCCGGTCAGGCGGCGGCGGTTATGGGCTGACGGTCAGTCGGCTTGGCGATGACCTCGATCCCGTCGTTGAATGTCACACCGAGAACGAGTTTTGGCAACTGGTTGTGTCCGTCGAGCCGTCGCCAGCTTTTCTGTGCGCCCTCGAGCAGTTTGAAGACCATTGCGAGCGCGGTCCTGTTGGACAGGCAGCCCTTCGATCGGATCGTGCGGTGGCGCACGGTGGCGAAGGTGCTTTCAATGGGATTGGTCGTCCCAGGTGTTTCCAATGCTCGGCCGGACAGTCGTAGAACGCCAGTAGCGCGTCTCGATCCTGGCTCAGGCAGTCCGCCGCCTTCGCGTATTTCAGCGCGTAGCTCTCCACGAACGCGTCGAACGCCAGTTCGGCGGCGGCCTTGGTTTCAGCCATCCAGATCTCCTGCAACGCGCGTTTGGCTTTGGGCTGCTGGCTCTTCGGCAATTTGGCGAGCACGTTCGCGCTCTTGTGCACCCAGCAACGCTGCTCGCGCGTTTTCGGCCAGACCTCGCCGGCGGCCTTCCAGAACCCGAGCGCGCCGTCAGCGATGGTAAGCCGCGGCGACGCCTCGAGCCCGCGCCGCTTCAGATCGAGCAGCAGATCGCGCCAGTCGTGCGCGCTCTCACGGGCGCCGATCGGTGAAGCCGACCAGTTCCTTGCGGCCCTCCGGCGTCGCGCCGATCAGCACCAGGATGCACTGCTTCTCGTCTTCGAGGCGCGCCTGGAGATGGATGCCATCGGCCCAGATGTAGACGTAACGCGTGGCCGACAGATCGCGCTTCTGCCACGCGGTGTGTTCGTCGAGCCAACCGTCCGTCAGGCGGCCGATGGCGGATGCCGACAACCCGGCGGCATCCTTGCCGAGCAGCGCCGCCAGAGCCTCGGAGAAGTCGCCGGTGGAGATCCCCTTCAGGTAAAGGATCGGAAGCAACGTCTCGATCGATTTCGAGCGGCGCATGTAGGGCGGCAGGATCGACGAGAGAACCGGATGCGCTCGGGATCGGCGGCGTCCGCCTCGCGATCGCGAACACGCGGCTGGCGGACGGCGACCAGACCGATGCCGGTCATCACCTCGCGCTCCGGCAGGTGACCGTGGCGGACGACGCGCTCGTGGCCGTCCGCGGTCTTCAAATCGGCATGCTTGCCGAAAAAGTCTGCGACCTCGGCCTCGACCGCCTGGGCCAGCAGAGCACGCGCCCCATTGCGCAAGATTTCCGTGAGTTGGTCGTCGACGTTTCCTGGCTGAATCAGCTTGATGATGTTATCCTTGGACACGGCATATCGCTCCTTCGGTGGAGAAGTGGAGGCGTCAAGCACCCCCACGATATGCCGCCTTCCCGATTCCCGCCGTCACCAACTTTCAGCGATAGCTCGGCTCGAAGCTGCCGGATTGGCTACTTCGGAGCCATCGGGGACCCGCTATTCGCTTTCCCACTAGTGTTGTGACTCTAACGCTTGTTTCGCTCTGGCGACTGTTTCGAGGATTTGG
>NZ_JAFATE010000657.1 GCF_019244115.1 Bradyrhizobium sp. | reverse complement strand
CCACTCGCGCGGCGGCATGATCCACTCCTTCTCGGAGCGGTTCAAGACCAGGAAGAGGAGTTTGGTGGCAGCCTCGTCACTGGGGAAATGACCTCTGGCCCGAACCGCTCGGCGCAGCTTGGAATTGAGCGCCTCAATCGCATTCGTAACCGGTATGAAGGTCACGGTGCCGGCTCGTCCGGCTGGGATTGGTTGGTTCCCGGCGTATGGTGCGACCATCCGGGACGAGGGGCACCGGGAGCACGCCAGTGGGCAGGCCGATGTATTCGATGAGCCGAGAGCTCGCGTTAGTAGCTGGCCGCCCCTGCGACCTACCCGGTTGCGCCGAGAGCGCGGATCCGTAGTTGTCGTGTCGCCCACTGCTCCCATTCGATGCAACAGAGGAGGGAGCAGCTGATGCGACGCGTGATTGGGATGGACATCCACCGGACCTTTGCCGAGGTGGTGTTCTGGGAAGACGGAAAGCTGCGTCCGGCCGGACGGATCAGCATGACCCGCGCCGGTCTGGAGGGGTTTGGCCGCAGTCTCAGCAAGGAGGACGAGGTCGTCATCGAAGCAACCGGCAACGCCATGGCCGTGGTGCGCGTGCTGTCGCCGTATGTGGCGCGTGTGATTATTGCCAATCCGCTGCAGGTCAAGGCGATCGCCCATGCGCACGTCAAGACCGACAAAATTGACGCCGGGGTCCTGGCGTCACTGCGGGCCGCCGGCTTTCTGCCCGAAATCTGGCTACCCGATGCCGAGACGGAGCGGCTGCGGCGGTTGGTGGCGCGGCGCAACCAGGTTGTCCGGCACCGTACGCAGATCAAAAATGAGGTGCACGCGATCCTGCATGCTCATCTGATCCCGCCGTGTCCGCATGCCGATCTGTTCGGAGGGCTGGGCCAGATCTGGCTTTCTCGACAGGTGATCCCCGATGACGAAACCGCGGCAATTGGACGGCATCTGCGTGAGCTCGATCGGCTGGGCGAGGATCTGTCGGTTCTCGACCGCGAGATCGCACAGGCGGCGACTGGCAATCCAGCCGTTAAGCGACTGCTCACGATCACCGGCGTCCACCTCATTGTTGCCGCCGGCTTGGTTGCGGCGATCGGCGATGTGCGGCGCTTTTCCGATCCCCAAAAACTCGTCAGCTATATCGGTCTGAACCCGCGCGTGCGGCAATCGGGCCTCGGGCTCGCCCAGCATGGCCGCATCAGCAAGCGCGGACGCGCCCACGCCCGCGCGATGCTGGTCGAAGCCGCTTGGGCTGCAGCTAAGGCGCCCGGTCCACTTCGTGCTTTCTTTCTGCGCATCCGCGCCCGTCGCGGTCACCAGATTGCCGCCGTTGCCGTCGCGCGCAAGCTCGCGGTGCTGGCATCTGCTGACCAAGGAAACTGACTATCAATGGGCACGCCCGGCCCTGGTTGCGAACAAACTGCGGTCAATGGAGCTGCAAGCCGGCCAGCCGGCTCGAAAAGGCAACAAGCGCGGCGTCGCCTACGCATACAACATCAAGGAGCTGCGCGACCGCGAGATCGAGCTGGCCCGCCATGCTGAACAGGCCTACGAGCGGTTTGTCAGCCAATGGCAACGGCGCGGCAACGGAAAGCAGCGCACGGGCGCCGCAAAGGAGGAACGACACTGAGGGCTGCGTGGTCGGGCTTGCATCCTTGATCCCGGCTCTTTGCCACGCGGTCGCCCGTGCTGCTCGAGGATAGCAAATCGCGTCGGAAAGGCTTGTCGACTTCATCCGTGGTGTACAAAATCCGCCGGACATCACCGGGAAAAGCATAGAACGGGACGACCTCGGCCCAGGCCCGGCGCCAACTCTGGCTGATGGCCGGATATTTCTTGCCCCAGCAGCCGTCCTCGAAGGCCGTCAGGGCGGCTTCGCCAGCGGCGGCATCGACCGCGCGATAAATCTCCTTGAGCGCCGCGGCGACGGGCTTGCGGTCTTTCCACGAGACAAAATCGAGGCTGTGGCGCAGCAGGTGGACGATGCAGGTTTGCACCATTGTCTGCGGAAACACGGCGGTGATTGCCTCGGGAAAGCCTTTGAGGCCATCGACGACAGCGATCAAGACGTCCTCGACGCCGCGATTTTTTAGCTCGTTCACGACGCGCAGCCAGAATTTGGCGCCCTCGTTTTGCTCGAGCCAGAGGCCGAGGATTTCCTTGGTGCCGTCAGCGCGTATGCCAAGCGCGATATGCACCGCCTTGTTGCGGACCAGCCCTTCATTGCGGATTTTGACCCGCAGTGCGTCGAAGAAAATCAATGGGTAAACCGGCTCTAGCGGCCGCG
>NZ_JAFATE010000504.1 GCF_019244115.1 Bradyrhizobium sp. | reverse complement strand
AGGACCAGGTGCCGGTCAGCGAAAACGACGAGATCCAGGTCGAGATGCTGCCCGCCACGACCCCGCCGACCGCAAGCAACGTCAACGACAAACGCGGCGTACTGGAATGGATTTTTGAGGCCAAGGCCGGCGAAGCCAGGGACATCGCCTTTGCCTGGCGTGTGCGCTGGCCGAAGGACAAGGGCGTGGTCGTGGTCCCGGCGGGCTGATCGGCCCGGCACGCTTGATGACCTTTCCCCGCTTGCGGGCTTTCAAACGGGGAAGGGGAGAACTGTCAGCTGTTCGGGCCGCGGTCCATGCCGACCGGCTGCCAGCGCTTCAGCTGTGTGTTCTGCAGCACCGCCGGGTTGACGCAGGAGACCGGCCACATGCCCTGCAGCACAAGCGACAATTCATAGCCGACACGGCGCTTGCGCGCTTCGTCGAACCGGGCCGAAGCGGACGCGACATGCGCGGTCAGCGTGACGTTGTCCATGCGCAAGAGCGGATTGTTGTGCGAGGGTGGCTCCGTCTCCAGCACGTCGAGCGCGGCATGCGCGATCCAGCCTTCCTGCAGCGCTTTGATCAGCGCCTCCTCGTCCACGGTAGCGCCGCGCCCGGTATTGATGAAGGTCGCACTTTTCTTCATCTGCCGAAAATGCTTCTCGGTGAGCATGTGATGGACCTCGGGGCGGGCCGGCGCGTGCATGGAGACGAAGTCCGACTGCGTCAGCACCTCCGACAGCGTCGCCGGCATCACGCCGTGGTCATACATCAGCGTTTCCTGGATGAAGGGGTCAAAAGCCATCATGCGCAGGCCGAACGGCGCGGCACGCTTGGCGACGGCGCGCGCAACGCGTCCGAACGAGATGAAGCCGAGCGTCTGCCCCATCAGCCGCGGGATCTTCAATAGCGCCGGGCGTCCTTCGGACCAGCGGCCTTCGCGCACCATCCTGTCCTGCTCGACCAGCCGACGAAAGCCTGCGAGCAGCAGCATCATCGCGTGATCGGCCACCTCCTCGATAAAAGTGTCGGGTATGTTGGTCACGGGAATGCCGCGCGCGGTTGCGGCTTTCACGTCGACGCTGTCGACGCCGACGCTGCCGAGCGTGATGACCTTGCAGCCCTCGAGCGCGTCAATGATGGTTTTCGTGATCGGCATGCCCTTGGCGTAGATCGCGTCCGCATGCCGCGCGGCGGCAATGAACTCGGCCTCGTTGGCCGGCGCCTCGACGATCTCGGCGCCGATCGGATCCAGAGCCTCCCGCTCATAGTCATAGCCGCCGCCAGCGACCGTGAAACTCGCGCCTTTGGGCGTCACCACCTTGAACTTCGACATGTCCTGCTCCCTGGTTGAAACCTTGTTCTTTGGGGCTGGCGTCATTGTATCGCAGGTCGCGTCCTGCATCACCGCCCCTCGCGGCCTGCCGCGAGGCGATGATCACGCCGGCCAGCACCAGCGCATAGCCGATCAGGTGGAAGACACGCAGCTCTTCGCCGAGCAGCAGGATCGCCATCGCCGAGCCGAATACCGGCACGAGGTGCAGGAACGGCGCGGCGCGGTTCGGCCCGATCAGGGCGATGCCACGGTTGAAGAACAGATAGGCGAGCGTCGAGGGGAAGATCACGACATAGGTCAGCGTTGCCAGCGACAGCGGATCGGCAGTGAGCCTGGGCCCGATCGTGAACTCAAAGATCGAGAGCGGCACGAGCAACAGCGCACCGCAGCCCGTCGTGAACGAGATCAGCGACAGCTGATGGATCTTTGGCCGGCGCGGCAGCAGCGCCGAATAGAGCCCGAAGCTTGCGAGCGAAGCTGCGAACATCAGATCGCCGCGGTTGAAGCGGATGCCCGCGAGCGCCGCGAGATCGCCGCGCAGCAGGATCGTGAGGACACCGCACAGCGAGACGATAATGCCTGCGAGCTGCGCCGCCGTCAGGCGCACGCCGAACAGCGTGAGCGACCACAGCGCCACGAACAGTGGCCCCGCGGACTGGATCAGCAGTGCGTTCAGCGCCTCGGTATATTGCAGAGCCCAGAACGAGATCGCGTTGTTGATGGCAAAGCCCGCGAGCGACAGGAGCATCAGGAACGGCAGCCTCGCGCGGAGCACGGGCCAGTCGTCGCGGAGATGCGGCCAGGACAGCGGCAGCAGCATCAGGAAGGTGCCGATCCAGCGGACGCAGGACAGTGTCAGTGGCGGCACGTGACGGCCGACATAGCGCGCCAGCACGATGTTGCCGGCCCAGAACAGCGCGGTCAGGCTCAAAAGCAAGTAGGGCTGGTTGAGGAGCCAACGCAGGGGCAGATGGGATTTCGGTTCGGCGGGCACTGCGCTGAGGTCGGGCTTGAGACCTTCTCAGGATGTGACCAAACGCATCGTGCGACAAGGCCGTGCCGCGGAAGGGTGCTATGCGGCGATCGCGGCTGCTCGGCTACCTCTGCGGCCCCGACAGCAGGAGATCGCGCTCGGTGCGGAAGACGTTGCTGTAGAGATTGGCGATCCACTGCCGGCCCGAGGAGGTGACGTTGAGATAGCGGATCGCGGTCTGCACATGCGGCGCCGCGCTGTTCCAACGAAACCGCGGATAAAGGTCGACCAGATCGGCCGGAGACGAATACCCGAGCTGCCGGTTGAGACCTGCCTCTTCGAACTCGTGATAGAGCGCCTTGGCCTTGCGGAGATAGTGCGGATCGCCGAGCTGCCCGATCAGGTCGGCAGCGCGCAGCAGGGCGGCGTCCTCGTCGTTCTGGTCTTCGCTCGGAACGCTCGCGGGAAAGCGCGTGCCCTCGATGGCGCGAGCGACGCGATGTTTGTCGAGCTGGCGGATGCCTTCCAGGCGTTCCATCACGAACAGCTTGGAGCGGTCGACGTGGTAGGGCATAAGCGCGGCGTCCGAGGCGCCGCGCGGCAGCGTGATCTTGCGGCCGGTGGCGTCGACGACGTAACCCTCCGCGTCGTCGGTCTTGAACGATCCGCGGACATAGCCGATGTCATGGGTCAGGCAGGCGATGATCACATGCGCGTAATCCTCGGCCGGCATGTGGCAGCGCAGCGAGCGGCCGCGCAGGATGTCGTGGCCGGCCAGCGTCACCAGCATGGTGTGTTCGACATTGTGGTAGAGGGCATCGCTGTTGCCGATGCACTCGATGGCGATCCGCGCGATCGACGG